>JBOHUP010000174.1:0-7755 GCA_050734615.1 Candidatus Dormibacteraceae bacterium
GGAAAGGTGCGCCACGTGAAGGCGCACGCCGGTGTCCTTGGCGATCGCCGCGACGGCGGAGATCGCGACCGCCTCGGCCTCAGGCGGCCGCGAGGCGAGGAAGTCCGCGTACGTGTCCAGCGGCCGCCGGAACGCGGCCAGCACTGCAGGGTCCTCGGCATGGATCACCAGCGGGAGCCCGAGCTCGGCGATCAGCGGCGCCAGGCGGGCGAGTGTCCCGTAGTCGGGTGGCGGCTCCTGGTCGGGGTCGTCGGGATCGAGCTGGTGCTGCACCTGCTTGCGGGAGAGGCTGAAGCCGTAGCCGAGATAGGCCTTGAAGCCGGCCGCCCCGGCCGCCGCCAGGCCCTCGAGCTGGTCCTGCGACGAGGTGGAACGGAGCAAACCCCAGAGCCCGAAGTCGACCCGCGCCTTGGGGCGCGCCAGCGCGGCCTTGGACTCCATCGCGCCCGCGCTGTCGACCGCCGGCACTGTATTCGGCATGTCGATCACGGTGGTCACCCCGCCGGCGGCGGCGGCCGCGGTCAGGGTGCCGAAATCCTCTTTTTCAGGAAAGCCCGGGTCGCGGCTGTGCACGTGGACGTCGATGGCGCCCGGCAGCACGTACATGCCGGTTGCGTCGACGACTTTCGCGGCAGGGCCGGCCGAGATGCCGGGCTCGACTCGCGCGATGACGCCGTCCGTGATGTGGACGTCGGCCTCGACAGGACCATCCGGCGTGTGGACCGTGCCGCCCTTGATGAGCAGCTCAGTCAAGTTCGAGTTCTGCGATGCGAAACAATGCCGAGTAGGGGATGCCTGCGGCGCGGATGTTGCCCTCGCCGCCTTCTCCGCGGTCGAGCACGACCACCAGGTGGATGACGCTGAGGCCGGCGTCGCGCAGCACCTGCGCCGAGCGCAGCGAATCACCACCTGTCGTGACGACGTCCTCGATGACCGTCACGCGTTCGCCCGGCGCGATGCGTCCTTCGAGCTGCTTGGCGGTGCCGTAGCCTTTCGGCTCCTTGCGCACGAGCACCAGGGGCAATCCGGTCTCCATGGACACCGCTGCGCCAAGCAGAACGGCGCCCAGCTCTGGCGCGGCCAGGCGCTGGGTCTCGGAGGGCACGAGCGCCGCCAGGTGCCGGCCGAGTCGCTTGAGCAGGGCCGGGTCGGTCTCGAAAAGAAACTTGTCGAAGTAGCGGTTCGATCGTCGGCCCGAGCGAAGCACGAAATCGCCCTTCAGGTACGAGACCTTGACCAGGTCGCGGCCGAGCGACGTTCGCTCTGTCAGCGAGGCTTCCGCCGCGGTCAATAGGACGCCTCGATCACCACCTCAATCTAATGGAAAAAAGCAAGCGGCCTTGTGGTCGGCGCCGAACAATTCGAGCGGTGGCTCCGATTCGGCGCATCGCTCGCGCGCCCGGGGGCAGCGAGTGCGAAACCTGCAGCCGGAAGGCGGATTCACCGGCGACGCGACGTCGCCCTGCAGGATCAGCCGCTCGCGCCCTCGCTCGATCGCGGGGTCTGGGATCGGGATCGCCGAGAGCAGCGATCCCGTGTACGGGTGTCGTGGATGGCGGTAAAGCTCACGGGCGGGCGCTGTCTCGACGATCTTGCCGAGATACATGACCGCGACGCGGTCCGAGATGTGCTTGACCACCGACAGGTCATGGGCGATGAACAGATATGTGAGGTCGAACTTTGACTGCAGGCTTTCGAGCAGGTTGATGATCTGCGCCTGAATGGAAACGTCGAGGGCGGATATCGGCTCATCGCACACGATGAAGCTGGGCTCGACGGCCAGCGCGCGGGCTATGCCGACCCTCTGTCGCTGGCCGCCGGAGAACTCATGCGGATACCGGTCGGCGAACCTCGGGTTCATCCCGACCACGCGCAGCAGCTCGTAGATCCGATCCTGCCGCTCTCGGCCCTTGGCGAGGCCGAAGATGTCGATCGGCTCGCCGACGATGTCGCCGACCGTCTGCCGCGGATCAAGCGACGAATAAGGGTCCTGGAAGATCATGGCCATCTCACGCCGCCGGGCGCGGAGCGCCTCGCCTCGCAGATGCGTGATGTCCTCGCCGCGGAGCTCGATCGTTCCGGCCGTGGGATCCACCAGCCGGATCAGAGTCCGTCCCAGGGTCGATTTGCCGCAGCCGGACTCGCCGACGAGGCCCAGCGTCTCCCCTTTCATAATGTCGAGGTCCACGCCGTCCACGGCATGAACGTGCGCCGTGGCCCGCTGCAGCATGCCAGAGGACACCGGGAACCACACCCTCAAGCCGCGGACCGACATCAGCGGCTCAGATGCGGTCCATGCTCGCTTCAACTGGGTGCGCGCGGTCTCAGGCACGCTTCAGCTCCGTGCCTCCCTGCGTGACCCAGCAGGCGGCGAGCTGCGTCTCGCCAACCGCCTTGAGCTGAGGGACGTCGCGCTTGCAGCGCTCGACCTTGAACGGACAGCGCGGCTGAAATGCGCAGCCGGCCGGCAGGTCGACGAGACTGGGTGGCAAGCCCTCGATCGCGTTGAGCGGTTCGTGCAGCTCGTCGTCAAGCCTTGGGATGGACCGGAGGAGGGCCCACGTATAGGGGTGCTTGGGGTGGGCGAACACATCGGAGGTCGGACCCGACTCGACCACCTTCCCTGCGTACATCACCATCACGCGCTCGCACATTCCGGCCACCACGCCCAGGTTGTGCGTGATCAGGATGGTGGCTGTGCCGAACTCCCTGTTGATGTTGCGCAGCAGGTCAAGGATCTGGGCCTGGATGGTGACGTCCAGCGCAGTCGTCGGCTCATCGGCGATCAACACCGGTGGCGCGGTGGTCAGGCCCATCGCGATCATGGCGCGCTGGCGCATGCCCCCCGAGAACTGATGTGGGTAATCGCGCGCACGAGCCGCCGGCACCGGGATGCCCACCTTGCCGAGGAAGCTGATCGCCCCAGCCATCGCCTTGACCTTGTTCATCCCCTGGTGCAGCAGCAAGGGCTCGGCCACCTGCCAGCCGGTCCGGAAGACGGGGTTCAACGACGTCATGGGGTCCTGGAAGATCATCGCGATCTCTTCGCCTCGGATCTCGCGCATCTCCGACTCGGTGACCTTGGTCAGATCGTGGCCTTTGAACATGATCTGGCCGCCGGTGATCCGGCCCGGCCGCTGCAGCCTCATGATGCTCAGCGCCGTCACGGATTTGCCGCAGCCCGACTCTCCGACGATCCCGAGCGTCTCACCGGCGTCGAGATGGAACGAGACACCGTCGACCGCCTTCACGCTGCCCTCTTTGGTCGCAAAGACCGTGCGGAGGTCGGTAACCTCGAGCAGCGGTGCTGCCATCGACGCGGTCTACTTGAGCCGCGGGTCGAAGGCGTCTCGGACCGCGTTCCCGAAGATGTTCGACGCCAGCACAGTCACGAAGATCGTGATCCCGGGGAACACCACCAGCCAGCTCGAGTGGAAGAAATAGCTCTCGGCGTTGGTGAGCATGTTGCCCCAGCTGGGCGTCGGAGGCTGGATGCCCAGACCCAGGAAGTCCAGCGCCGCTTCGATCAGGATGATCTGGCCCACGCCGAGGCTGGCGGCAACGATGAGCACCGGCAGCACGTTGGGCAGCAGGTGGAAGACGATCATGCGAAGGTCGCGGGCGCCGATCGAACGAGCCGCCAGGATGAAGTCGCGCTGCTTGACCGACAGCACCTCTCCACGCACCAGGCGGGCGACCCCACCCCAACCCACAGAGGCGATGATCGCCGCGAGCGAGATCGCGTTGGGCCGGAAGAGGATCGACATCAGGATGAACAGGAAGATCGCGGGGATGGCCAGAAACACATCGACGATGCGCATCAGGATGTCGTCCAGCCAGCGGCCGTAATAACCGGCGACCAGCCCGACGGTGGTGCCCACCGAGAGCGATAGCAAGACCGTCAGGGCAGCCACCCCTATGGACACCCGTCCGCCGTATATGAGTCGGGTCAGGGTGTCGCGTCCGAGCTCGTCGGTGCCGAGGAGATATGGGCGGCCGGGCGGCCGGAAATTGTCGGTGAGATGCTGGCGGGCCGGGTCGAAATGCGTCAGGAACTGGCTGAAAAGCGGGGCCGCGATGGCGATCAGGGCAAGGATGAGAATTACCGCGCCGGCCGCCATTCCGATCCGGTTGGCACGCAGCCGTTCCCATGATTCGTTCCAGTAGCTCTGCGCCGGGCGCCGCGACTCTCCTTCGAATGGTGCGCGCGCCTGGTCGGGCTCGGGTATCCCGGTGGGATGGATTACCGCCACGTCACGCGTACCTGATCCGCGGGTCGAGCACCGCGTAGAAGATGTCCGCCAGCAGGTTGCCGGCGACGACGAGGAGGGTCGTGAAGAACACAACGCCCATGACGGTGGTGTAGTCGTACTGCAACGCGCGCTCGAAGGCCAGGCGGCCCAGTCCCGGCCAGCTGAAGACGACCTCCACTATCAATCCGCCGCTGACCAGGCCGGGCAGCTCGAGGCCAACCAGAGTGACAAGCGGTATGAGCGCATTGCGGAGCCCGTGAAGGTAGACGACCCTGCGCTCGCTCATGCCTTTGGCGCGGGCAGTCCGTACGTAGTCCTGAGACAGGACCTCGAGCATGCTCGAACGCGTGAAGCGCGACCACAGCGACAGGTAGAAGAACGAGAGCACCGTTGCCGGCATGATCAGGTGAAGCAGGCGGTCGCCCAGATCGCCGCCGCCAAACGGGCTGGTCACGCCGCCCGACGGAAGCCAGGGCCAACCGTTGTGCTCGAACGTGACCGAGAAGACCAGGATGAGCATCAAGCCCAGCCAGAACTGCGGCACCGCGAACCCGGCGACCGAGAACATAGTCAACGAATGGTCGGTCTTGGTGCCACGCCGCAAGGCCCCGATCACCCCGAGCGGTACCGAGAGCAATATCCCCAGCACGACCGCTGTCAGCGTGAGCTCGAGGGTGTTCGGCAGCCTCTCGAGGATGTGCTGGATGACCGGGCTGCCGTCGATCATCGAGCGCCCGAAGTCGCCGTGAAGCACGTTCCACAGCCATGTCGCATACCACTGGTAAAAGGGCTGGTCGAGGCCGAGTTGGGCACGCAGGCGAGCGATGTCCTCAGGTCGCAGCGCGGGGTTGAGGTCGATACCCGGCACGTACGCGCCTCGCGTGCGGTCCATGAGGACGAGCGTGACCGCGGTCACACCCAGGACCACGATGACGGAGGCGAAGAGCCGCCGGGCGACGTATTTGACCAGCACCAGCTAAACGCCTAGCCGCTCCGCGTTCCTGTCTTGCCTAACCGCCGATCACTTGCCGTCCGTCACCCAAACGGTGTTTATCCAGGGCCGGTTGCCGAACTGGTTGTAGGTGCCGAAGCCGGCGTTCATGACCCTCTTGCTGGTGGCCCAGATACCCACGTTGAACATAAGGATCGGGGCCGGAACCTGGTCGGACATGATGTCCTGGAACTTGTAGTAAAGCTGCTTGCGCTTGTTCTTGTCGAGGGTGACCAGGGCTCCGTCGAGCGCGGCATCGACGTCGGCGTTCTTGAAGTCGGCGCCGTTGAAGCCCCCCGGAGCGGTGTTGCGAGAGTGGAACAGGGGCGCTTCGTCCGGGTCCTGGCCCCAGCTGAACCCGACCAGGAACACGTCGAACGTGCGCGTGCTGACGATCTCGGTGACGAGCTGCGGGAACTGGATCAGCTTGGGCGTGGCGTCGACGCCGATGTCCTTCCACGACTGCTGCAAGACCTGCAGGATGCTCTCACGCTGCTTGTTGCCGGCGTTCGTGTGCATCTCGAACCGGAGCGGCAGCCCGTCCTTGGCGCGGATGCCATCTGCGCCTTTGGCCCAGCCGGCTCCGTCCAGCAGAGAGTTGGCCTTCGCCTTGTCGAATGTGTAAACGACCTGGGGCTTGGCCTTGAACGCCCACGACGTGGGCGGCTCCACCGACGTGGCGACTGAGGCGTGGCCGAAATAGATCGACTGCACCCATGACTGGCGGTCGAGGGCATAGACCAGGGCCTGGCGGACCTCCTTCTGGCCGAAGAGCTTGCCGCCGAGCTTGGTCGGGTCGAGGTTGTAGGCGTAGAAGTCGAAGATGGCGACCGGGAACTCCACGATATTCGTGTTTCCGGAGGATTTGACGCTGTCGAACTGCGACGGGTCGACGGGGCCGATGTCAATCTCTCCGGTCTTCAACTGGTTCGCCACCGTGGTCGAGTCAGGGAGCACCTTGTAGATGTATGAATCGAGCAGCGGAGCTCCGGCCCAGTAGGTGTCGTTGCGCGCCAGCGTCACCTGCTGGCCGCTCTGCCAGCTGACGAACTTGAACGGGCCGTTGGACACCGTCGGGGCGCTGTTGAAAGGCGCGGTGTTCATGTCCTTGCCCGACAGTGCGCCCAGGACGTGCTTGGGGAGGATGCCGTACTGGCCGTGGGAGACGAGGAAGGGCGCGAACACCTGCGTGGTTGTGATGACGACTGTCTGGGGATCGGGGGTGTCGATGCTGGCGATGTATTTCGAGAGGTCGCCACGACGAGGGGAGGCAAAGTCTTTGTACGTGGGATCGTAGGCGAGCTGGTAGGTGAACTTGACGTCGTCTGAGGTCAGGGCCTGGCCGTCCGACCATTTGAGGTTCGGGCGCAGCTTGAACGTGTAGGTGAGGCCGTCGGATGACGTCTTGGGCAGGTCTTGAGCCAGGGCCCCGATGAGGTCGCCGTTCGCCTTGCTGTTCAGCAGCCCGTCGAACATGAGTCCGAGCACCTGGTTGCTCGCCGTGTCGCTGCTCAGCATTGAGTTGAATGTGCGGACGTCGGAGAAGTTGCCTTCCACCACGTGGCCGCCCTTCTTGCCGGTCTGGGTGGCTGCGGTGCTTCCGGAACCGCACGCTTCCAGGAACTCGATGATGCCGGCGCTGAAGGCGAGGTAGGCCCCGGTGGCACCCATGCCCTTCAGGAAGTCACGCCTGGACCACTCTTCGAGGAACTTCTCGAACTGCTGGAAACCCTTATCTTCGTCGTCCCCGGCTAGGCTCATCTACGTCTCCTCCCCTCTCGCGCCGGCCTCCAGAGCCGGGCGCTTCTTGTCCCTGGCGATGATTATGAGTTGTTGCGTCAAATGCAAAGAAGGAATTTGATGGCCTCCAGCGTGGCGGTCGGAGTCGCCCGTGTCGTGCTCCACGTTCCGGACTCCGGATCGCTGAAATCCAAGCGCCGGGTGGTCAGCGGGCTGCTGAGGTCCATCCGGGCCAAGTTCAAAGTGGCGGCGGCCGAGGTAGGCGAGCGCAACCGCTGGCAGCTGGCCGAGATTGCCGTCGCCTGCGTGAGCTCCGAAGGGCGCCATGCCGACGAGGTGCTCGCGAACGTGCTGGCGTACATCGAATCGCACTGCGAGGGCGCCCGGGTCACCGACGTCTCGACGGAGCTGGTGCAGCTGTGATGACGTTCGATTCCCTGGTCGAGGATTTCGAGGCCGGCCTGCCTTTCAAGCTGGACGCTTTTCAGCGCGAGGCGATCGAGAAGCTTGACGCCGGCGGTGGCGGCGTGCTGGTCAGCGCGCCGACCTCGAGCGGCAAGACCATCGTCGCCGAGTACGCGATATTTCGGGCCCTGCGTGAGGGCTCCAAAGTCCTCTATACGACTCCGCTGAAGGCGCTCAGCAACCAGAAGTACCACGACTTCGTTCGCGAGTACGGGGAGGCCCTGGTCGGCCTTGTCACCGGCGAGAACACGATCAATGACGAGGCGCCAGTGGTCGTGATGACGACCGAGATCCTGCGCAACCTGA
>JBOHUP010000175.1:0-3559 GCA_050734615.1 Candidatus Dormibacteraceae bacterium
TCATGTGCGCCCTCCTCAGCTGGCTTGAATTGATTAGCAGTCCCCGGGTCCGAGCGCTTAGCACTCAGGTGGGTCGACTGCCAATTGTACTACCGCAAAGAGATGGGTGCCTAAACCTCGGAGTCGCTTGGGGTCGCTTCGGCGGCCCGGATGAGGTCGCGAGCGGCCTCGGCCTGCTGGTCCGGGACCATGACCCGGGCCTCGCTCAGGTTGATGCCGACGCCATAGGCGTGGTCGCCGAACACCTCAACGCGCAAGCCGTCCGCCTGCAGCACGGCAGCCAGGATGTCAGCCTGAATGCGCTCGCCGCGAAACACGACCTGCCAGCCTTTGACGCCCATCAGTTCCAGCCTAGCGAAGGATCGACAGCGATGCTGGGACGGGGCTCCCCACCCAGGCCGGTTGCCGGACCGACCGGGTCGCCGCGCTTGGACGCGAGGAAACCGGCCGCGGCGATCATGGCCGCGTTGTCGGTACACAGGTCCAGGGGCGGCATGGTGAGCCTGGCCCGGCCGCCCACCACCTCCGCCGCCCGCTTGCGCAGCAGGGTGTTGGCCGCCACGCCACCGCAGACGACAACCTCGCTGCACGCCTCCTCGGACAGCGCCAGGTCCAGCTTTTCCAAGAGCGATTCGACGACCGATTGCTCGAACGAGGCGGCGAGGTCGGCCCTCTCTTGCCGCCCGGCCCGGTCGCCCAGGTCGCGAAGCCGGTAGAGGAGCGCGGTCTTCAGGCCGCTGAAGCTGTACTCGAGGCCTGGCAACGACGGCCGAGGGAGAGGCTGCCGGCTTGCGTCGCCGGTACGCGCCAGCCGGTCCAGCGCCGGACCGCCGGGGTAGCCGAGGCCCAACATGCGCGCCGCCTTGTCAAACGCCTCGCCCGCGGCATCGTCGCGTGTCCGGCCGACCACCTCGAACCGGCCGTGCTCGGCCATGCGCACCAGATCGGAGTGCGCGCCGCTGACGACCAGGCCGAGCAGCGGCGGCTCCAGGTCGGCCCGGGCAAGCATGGCCGCGTAGATGTGGCCCCAAAGGTGGTTCACGCCGGTGAGCGGCTTCGACCACGCCGCGGCGAGTCCCTCCCCCACTCCCACCCCGACGAGCAGGCAGCCGGCAAGGCCGGGGCCGCGAGTGACGGCGATGAGGTCGAGGTCGGCTGGCGTGACCCCTGCGCGCTCCAGGGCCAGTTCCAGCATCTGGGGCAGACGTTCGAGATGGTCGCGGGCAGCCAGCTCCGGCACCACCCCGCCGAACTCTCTGTGCAGGTCGACCTGCGAGTGGATGACGTTGGAGATGACCCGGCGGCCGTCCTCGACGACCGCGACTGATGTTTCGTCGCAGGACGTTTCGATGCCGAGCGTCAGTGCCATGTCCGAGCCTCCCATCCAGCGCCTCGACCACCCCCCCGCTGCGCGCCGGGACGACGAAGGATCGCGCGAAGGGGAACGTTAGTCGCCTTTGGTTATCAGGTCTCGGCGCAGGCCGCGCACGTCGGCGTCGATGCGTTCCAGGTTGGTCTCGTACGCGCGGCGGAAGCGGGGCGAGTGGATCGAGTCCGACCACATCACGATCGCGTCCTCTCCGTTGTCCGTGTAGTACCCCTTGCGGCGGCCGATCACCTTGAACCCGAATGCCTCGTACATGCTCATGGCGTTGTCGTTGGTCGTCCTGACCTCGAGCGTGACCCACTTGGCGCCCATGTCGTAGGCGGCCTGCACCAGGCCGGCGAAGAGGATGCGCCCGTAGCCGTGGTGCTGGAGGTCGCGCCGCACGCCGATCGTGGTCACGTGGGCCTCGTCGTACATGCGCCACATCCCGCCATAACCAATGATTGTCTGGTCGAAGTCGGGAGGCCTCGGCTGGCCTGACCGCACGTCCAGCCCCTCCTGTCGCAGCACCACGTAATGGGCGCTGGCGCGGGAGGCCAGCTCGCGGTAGTACGCGTTCCTCGGCCAAGGCGTGGCGAAGATCTCGCGCTCGATCTCCTGCACCGTGTTGACGTCCGATTCGCGCATCAGCTCGATGGCGAGCTGCTGCCTGATTTGAACCATCAGACCCTCGGGGTGAACGACTGCCTGTACTCGAGTTGGAGACTACCATAGGCAACTTCGCTCGCCGTCTCGAGGATATGGGCCGCCGCCCGGCCGAACGAACGAAGATCGCTGTCAGGCACGAAACGCAAACCCGCGGTCAGCACAAGCGCCAGGGTGGCGGGCCGAAGCCAGCCGACCAGCGGCCGCTCCGCAGGCATCTCCTCCACCTCGGCCAAACCGTGTTCGCCATCCCGGCGCTCAAAGTAAACCCTGCCGCGGCCGGCTTCCGCTACAGCGGTCACGTCCCCATCGGTCCTGGCCAGCTGAATCCGCAAGCTGCGCAGGGGCACGATGGGCACCGCGAGCCCGACGGCGAGCCCAAGGCCGAATGACACACCCACCCTCAGCCCCGTGAACGACCCTGGGCCGGTGGCCACCGCCACTTTCGATATGGGCTCCTGGCCGGTCATCGGACGGAAGCGGGCCGGCAGGTCGAACGATCGGCCGGACGCGTGAAGCTCCTCCCTGATTACGGCGCCGGATGGTCCCAGGAGCGCGATCGCGGAGGTGGCGGACGACGTATCAATGACGAAGATCACGTCTTGTCCGCAACAGCCGGCGGTCGCCGCCGAGGTGCTCGAGGTGGATGACGGCGGCGTCCTTGAACTCGAGGCGATCTCCCCACTCGATCACCACAGCGCCCTGGTCGGCGAGCTCGTCTAGGCCGAGATCGGCCAGCTCAGGCACCTTCTCGAGCCGGTAGAGGTCGACATGCGCCAGCTGCACGCGACCCGGGTACACGCGCACCAGCTGAAACGTGGGGCTCGCGACGGGTGCGGCCGAGCCGGCGCCCCTCGCGACGCCACGCACGAACGTCGTCTTGCCCGCTCCCAGCTCGCCGGTCAGCAGCACCACGTCACCCACCCGCAGATGGCGTCCCAGCTCCTCGCCGGCGGCTTCGGTCTCGGCGGGCGAGCTGGTGACCCGCTCAGGCAAAGTGGTCGTAGCCGCTGCGGGTGACGTGGACCGGCGCGCCGGCCGCGTCGACCACGTTGATCGCCCCGTCCGAAGTCAGGACGCCGACCGGCTGAAGCCCGGCGCGCCGGATCAGGTGTTCCGGCCCGGCACACACAAGCTCCACCTCATCGCCGCCGGTCAGTGCGTCCTCCAGGGTCGCGCCCTCCGCGATGGGCACATCCGCCGCCCAGAGCCTGCAGCCGGTGTGCGCCATGAACGCAAACTTCTCCATCTCGCGCACCAGGCCGTCGGAGATGTCCCCGCAGCACAGTCCGAGCTGGTTCAGCCGGCGTCCATCTTCCAGCCGGGGCGCCAGACGCAGAGAACGCCGCCGGCGCAAGGCTTCCGCGCCCGATCCCAGCGGTCCGCTGACGGCGACCGACCAGCCCGGCCTGGCCTGAGCCCTGCGGATCGGCTCCTTGTCGGTGCGGCCCGTGACGGTGATCGAGAGCACGGCGGGGCCCTCGATGGAGCTCAGGTCGCCTCCCACGATGTCCAGCCTCGATTCCC
>JBOHUP010000176.1:0-8816 GCA_050734615.1 Candidatus Dormibacteraceae bacterium
GCTCCAGGCCGGGCCGCTCGCTCCGCGCCACTGCCCAGGCCGTGAGCAGGGCCGCCGGGTCCTTGCGCGCGTCAAGGGCACCGACGAACAACAGGTAGCCCGGATCGATGCCCCAACGCTCCTTCACCGTGGATTCCGCCCTTGGCCTCGGGGCGAAAGCCGCCTCGGCGGCCTCGGGCACGACACGCACCTTGTCCGGGTCAACGCGCGCGAGCTTCACTGCGTCGTCGGCGGTGGTCTGCGAAACTGCGATGACCAAATCGGCGCGTGGCAGCAGGCGCTTGCCGATCCAGAAGCGGAGCCGCTCACCTCGCATCCGCGAACCGCCCCACGACCACGGGATGAGGTCGTGGACCGTGACCACCAGGGGGCACGGCGAGCGACCGGGCAAGCGGAGGTCGATGGCGTGGTAGACGTCGGGGGCGATCCTGCGCAGGTCAGCGGCCAGCGCGACCGCTTCCTCATATGCGGCGAGCTGACCGTGATAGCGGCGCCGGCAGCCGGCCAGCCGATAGCGGCCGGCGGGCAGCTGCGGCTCGTCGTAGTCGACGTCGAGGAGAAGGCTGAGGCTGGCGTCGAAGCCTGCGTCGATCAGCCCTCCAAGGAGCCCCCTGGCGTAAGAACCGACACCTCGAGCGGCGCTCGGACCCTGCAGCGGGCGCATGTCCAGGAGCACCGACGGCCGATCTGCGCCCTTGCGGGTCCGGAACGCCAAGCTCCAGCCATCATAATTTGGCCGCCATGACTAACCCCCTCGACGTCGTGATAGTCGGCGGCTGCGGCCACGTCGGGTTGCCGCTGGCGCTTGCGCTGGCCGACTGCGGCTACAAGGTCGGCATCGACGATGTGGATCGCGCCAAGGTCCAGCTGGTCAAATCCGGGCACGTGCCCTTTGTCGAGAGTGGAGCCGAGGAGCTCCTGGCGAAGCTGCTTCCGACAGGCCGGCTCGAGCTGGCCTCCGACCCAGGCCTGATCACCCGTACGAACACGGTGATCCTGGTGATCGGGACCCCGATCGACGAGTTCATGAACCCGTCGGTCCGCATCTTCGACAAGGTCCTTGACGAGCTGATCCCGCACCTCCGCGCCGAAAGCCTGGTCGTGCTGCGGTCGACCGTGTTCCCGGGCACGACCGAGTCGGTCGAGCGCCGCCTGAGGGCCGCCGGCGTCGAGGCCGACGTGGCGTTCTGTCCAGAGCGCATCGCGGAAGGACACGCCCTGGAAGAGCTGCGCAGCCTGCCACAACTTGTCGGCGTGAACTCCGACGCCGCGTTTGAGAAGGCGAGCCGCCTGTTCGATCGCCTCGGCGTCACCGTGATTCGCACCACTCCGCTCGAGGCTGAGCTGGCCAAGCTGCTGACCAACACCTGGCGGTACATGAAGTTCGCGATCGCCAACCAGTTCTTCCAGATCGCCAACCGGTCCGGCGTGGACTACAACCGCATGCTCGACGCCATCCGCCACGAGTACCCGCGTGCGGCGGACCTCCCGGGTCCAGGGTTTGCGGCCGGGCCGTGCCTGTTGAAGGACACGATGCAGCTCTCGGCCTTCACGCCCGATCACTTTCCGATGGGACAGGCGGCGATGCAGATCAACGAGGGGCTGCCCGGCTACATAGTCGACACGCTGAACTCGCGCAAACCGCTGTTCGGCCGCACGGTCGGCATCCTGGGCATGGCCTTCAAGGGCGAGTCCGACGACCCCCGCGCATCGCTGAGCTACAAGCTCCGCAAGCTGGCCGCCTTCAAGGGCGCCAACGTCATCTGTACCGACCCATACGTGCACGACTCCAGCTTTGAATCGCTCGACAAGGTGGTCCGCGACTCCGACGTCCTGATCGTTGCGGCGCCCCACCGGGCGTACAAGAAGCTGGCTCTCGACGGGCGCGAAGTCGTCGACATCTGGGGCATCACAGGCCCCATACGCCTCTGAAGATTCTCGTCACCGGTGCCTCAGGTTTCATCTGCGGCTACCTCGTCGCCGAGCTTCTGCACGCGGGCCACGAGGTCGTGGGCATCGACAACTACAGCAAATACGGCCCGGTCAAGCGAACCTACGACGGCGACCCGCAGTACCGGTTGGTCGAGGGCGATGCCAAGGATGCCGAGCTGATGACCGAGCTCGCCGCGGACTGCGACCACCTGGTCGCGGGCGCCGCGATGATCGGCGGCATCTCGTACTTCCACGAATTCGCATACGACCTCCTGGCCGAGAACGAGCGAATCAGCGCGGCGACCTTCGATGCTGCCTTGAGCGCGTTCCGGCTCGGCCGCCTGCGCAAGATCACGGTGCTTTCGAGCAGCATGGTCTACGAATCCGCCGAGGTGTTTCCGACGCCGGAGGGCGCACAGCAGACCAGCCCGCCGCCGCGATCCACGTATGGATTCCAGAAGCTGGCGACGGAATATTTCGCCCGAGGGGCCCATGAACAATACGGGCTCCCCTTCACCATCGTGCGGCCGTTCAACTGCGTCGGGATCGGCGAAAGACGCGCACTGCGCGACCATGACGTGATGAGCGGCAACGTGAAGCTCGCGATGAGCCACGTCGTGCCGGACCTCGTCCAGAAGGCGGTCAAGGGCCAGGACCCGCTGCACATCCTCGGTGATGGCAGCCAGGTGCGCCATTACACGTACGGCGGCGACCTGGCTCACGGCATCCGTATGGCGATCGAGTCTGAGCGTGCCTTGAACGAAGACTTCAACCTTTCGACCGCGCAGTCGACCAGTGTGCGCGAGCTTGCCGCAGTGATCTGGCGCAAGGTGCACGGCCCGGACAGGCCGCTGCATCTGGTCTCCGACCCGCCCTACGAGCACGACGTGCAGATGCGCGTGCCGGATGTAACCAAGGCCAAGCGGGTGCTCGACTTCGAAGCCACGACCTCCCTTGACGAGATGCTCGATGAGGTGATCCCCTGGATTCGCGACGAGATCAAGGCCGCACGAATCTGAAACCTCCTGAAAGCGGCGACACCCCCGCGCTGAGCGTCGTGATTCCGGTCTACAACGAGGGCGAGAACGTGGTCCCCACGCTGCGAGGCGTGATGGCGCACACGCGCACGCGACCCATCGAGGTCCTTATCGTGCACGACTTCGACGAGGACACGACTGTACCTGTGGTCAGAGCCCTCCAGGCCGAGCTGCCCGAGCTCCGCCTGCACAGGAACACGCTGGGCCGCGGCGTGCTGAACGCGATGAAGTCCGGCTTGCGCGCCGCGCGCGCACCATACGTGCTGATCACGATGGGCGACGGCTCGGACGACCCCGCCGACATCGACCCGATGTTCGAGCTGGCGCGCGGCGGGGCGGACGTCGTGGCCGGCTCCCGCTACATGAAAGGGGGCCGCCAGGTCGGCGGGCCGCTCCTCAAGCGAACGATGTCACGGGTCGCCGGGCTTTCGCTCCACTGGCTCGGCGGAATTCCGATCCACGACGCGACCAGCAACTTTCGCCTCTACTCGAAACGGCTGCTCAACCAGGTGACCATCGAGTCCGTCGGCGGTTTCGAGCTCGGCCTCGAGCTCACCGTCAAGGCGTACCGGCTTGGCATGCGAGTCGCCGAGGTCCCGACCACTTGGCGGGACCGCACGGCCGGCCAGAGCCGGTTCAAGCTGTGGCAGTGGCTGCCCCGCTACCTGCACTGGTACTGGCGCGGGATGGCGGGCCGTTTCATGAAGTCTTGACCGTCAGGGGGCGGTAGTTCCTTTTGTAGTAGTCCCAGTACTCGCCTGATTTCAACGGTCTCCACCATTCCGGATGCTGCTGATACCAGCGCACGGTGCGCTCCAACCCTTGGGCAAACGTGACCGCGGGCTCCCAACCCAGCTCTGTGATGCGGGCGATGTCGAGCGCGTACCGGTAATCGTGGCCGGGCCTGTCGGCGACGAACTCGATGAGGGTGCGCGGCTTGCCCAGGATGTCAAGCACGGCCTCGGCGACATGGACACCGGACGTCTCCGCGCCTGTTCCGACGTTGTAAACCTCGCCGGTCGCGGCCTGGTGCAGAACCGTGTCGATGGCCCGGCAGTGGTCGTCCACATAGAGGTAATCGCGCACGGCCGAGCCATCGTTGTACAGGGGCATCCGCATGTCGTCGATTGCGTTCGTGACCAGAACCGGGATCAGCTTTTCCGGGTACTGGTACGGGCCGTAGTTGTTCGACCCGCGCGTCACCAAGAGCGGGAGCCCGAAGCTCTCCGCGTAAGCGCGCGCGATGTGCTCGCCGCCTGCTTTGCTCGCGGAGTAGGGGCTCCGTGGGCGGAAAGCGTCACCCTCTCGCGAACGGCCCTTGGCGATGTCGCCGTAGACCTCGTCGGTGCTCACGAGCAGGAAAACTTGGTGACCGTGCTTGCGTGCGGCTTCACAGAGGACGGCGGTGCCGCGGACGTCGGTGTCGACGAAAGCGAAAGGGTCCATCAACGACCGATCGACGTGGGTCTCGGCTGCGAAATTGATGATGGCGTCCACCTGCGCCGCGAGTCCGTAGACGAGCGCGGCGTCGCAGATGTCGCCATGGACGAAGCGATAACCCGGCTGTCCTTCGAACTCGACCAGGTTGGCCAGGTTGCCGGCATAGGTCAGCTTGTCGAGGACGACGATCTCCACATCGGGTCGCGTGCCGCGGATCAGGCGCACGAAGTTCGATCCGATGAACCCCGCGGCCCCCGCGACCAGGAGCCGCTTCAAGACCCTGCGCGTCATTTGATCGGGGGCCCGGCCGTCCAGTCGTAGCCGATGGTGGGGTCGTCGTGGGGAATGCGTCCCTCGTCATCCGGCGCGTAGACGTTGGACGTGATGTAGAGGATGTGGCTCAGCTCGAGCGAGCGGCAGCCGTGGGCGACGCCCGGAGGGATCTTCAGGCAGCTCGCGCGGCGGTCTCCCATCATGAACTCGGCCAGCTTTCCCCTGGTCGGCGACCCCTCGCGGGTGTCGTACAGCGCGACCTTCAGGGTGCCGATCACGTACCACCAGTCGGTCTGCCGCTGATGGATGTGCCAGGCCTTGGCGGTCCCGGGATACATGAGCGAGTGGCTCCACTGACCGAAATGACCGAAGAAGTCGTCCGTCTCGCGGATGATCTCGCGGAAGAACCCTCGCTCGTCCTCGTGAGTGGCCAGCTCCTTGAGGACGACTCCGTCGATGTCGGGCACGCTCACATCATGACCCGCGGTTGACGCCGTTGGCCCGCACGAAGTCCTGGACCTCGTAATAAGCCTGCATCGACTCGCCGGCATCGCCCCAGAAGCCTTCCGCCACGTCGTACTCCATCAGGCCGCGCTCGACGTACCAGTTGTTCACATCGGTGATCTCGAGCTCGCCGCGCCCCGAGGGTTCGAGCTGCGGCAGCACCTTCCAGACGGTCTCGTCGTAGAAATACACTCCGGTCACCGCAAACTCGCTAGGCGGTTGGGCGGGCTTTTCGACGATGCGCTCGATTCGCCGGTCGGTGCTGAACTGCGCCACACCCAGGTTGCGTAGGTGGTCGGAGTCGGTCTCCTTCGACAGCACCACCCGCGCCCCTTTGGCCTGCTTGCGAAACGCTTCGACACAGTGGCGGATCGAGCGCTCGAAGATGTTGTCGCCGAGCAGCACTACGCTGCGGTCGCCGGCGACGAACTTCTCCGCCAGGCCCAGCGCCTCAGCGATGCCCCCTGGCTTCGCCTGGTATGCGTAAAAGAGCCTGTCGATGCCGAACTCATCGCCGTTGCCAAGCAGGCGCAGGAATTCGCCGGCATGGGTGCCACCGGTGACCAGCATCATCTCGGACACGCCGGCGTTGACCAGCGCCTCGATCGCGTAGCTGATCATCGGGCGGTCGTACAGGGGCAGGAGGTGCTTGTTGGTGATTCGCGTCAGGGGGTGCAGCCGGCTTCCGGTGCCGCCGGCCAGAATGACGCCCTTCATCGCCCCGGATTCTAGTGGCCTGTCCCCAGGCTTCCGTGCGCCTTCGCCGCAAGGCCCCAGGCGCCGGTGGGGTTTATGTTTGGCGCCAGATGGAACCAGGCTCGGATCAACGGCCGCCGCCGGCAGCTCAAACAAGGTTTTCGGCCGACGGTCTGTGGTGGTGGAACGGTGCCGAGTGGAAGCCGGCGATCTCACCAGATCGCCTCTGGCGCTGGAACGGCCAGGCATGGGAGCCGTCGGTGGCGGCCGCCAAGGGCGCCGGCATCGGGGTCGCGATCGGCCTGACCCTCGCCATGTTCGCCGGCGTGCTGGTCCTGGTCTCGATCATCACGGTCGTCGTCCTTTTGAGCATGGGCGGGCAGATCGCCAACGTCTTCTCCAACGTCCTCGCCGCGATGAGCGGCTCTTAGCAGCCACCAGACAGTCGCCCAAAGCGGCCGAAAGGCACAAGGTGTTGTGGCAGACTGGCGCCGACCCCAAATGCCGCGACCCGAAAACTGGCCCCGAACCATCCTGCACGTCGACCTGGACGCGTTCTACTCGTCGGTCCACCAGCGCGACGACACCGGGCTGCGCGGCATACCCGTCGCGGTGGCCGGCCGCTCCAAGCGGGCGGTGGTGATGGGGGCCTCGTACGAAGCGCGCGCGTACGGGGTGCGCTCAGCCATGCCCCTTCACGAGGCGCTGGAGCTCTGCCCGCAGCTCAGCGTTGTCGCACCGGACCCACCGAAGTACCGGGAAGCAAGCCGGCTTGTCCACCAGATCTTCCGCAGGTTCACCTCGCCCGAGCTGGTCGAGGGCGTGGCGCTGGACGAGGCATATCTGGACGTCACGGCTCGCACCCGCCACGGCACGTCGACGGCCGACGAGGTCGCCCGGCGCATCAAGTTCCAGATCCACACCGAGGTCGGGCTCACGGCGTCGGTTGGCGCAGCCACCTCCAAGCTCGTGGCCAAGGTCGCCAGCGGCACGCGCAAGCCCGACGGCCTGGTGCTGGTACCTCCCGGCACGGAAGCCGACTTCCTCGCCCCGCTGTCCATCGGGGTGATCCCCGGGCTCGGACCAAAGACCGAGGACAGACTTCACGCGATGGGCGTGCGCACGGTCGGCGAGCTCGCCGCCTACGAAACACAGCGCCTCGTGCAGGCGCTCGGCGTCGGCGTTGCGGTGCTGCAGCGCTTCGCCCAAGGCAGGGATCGCACCCCGGTCGACGGCAGCAAGCCGGCCAAGACCATCTCGGCGGAGGCGACCTTCGAGAACGACGTCAGCGACCGCGGGGAGCTGGAGGTGGCGCTTCGAGACCTCACCGACCGCGTGACCGACCGTCTGAAGTCGGAAGGAGTTCGGGCCCGCACGATCTACGTGAAGGTGAAGCTCCCTGACTTCAGGCTGGTGAGCCGCCAGGTGAGCCGGACGAGCCCGACCGACGACGTCGAGACGATCTTCCGCGCCGCGCGCTCGGCGCTGGAGAAGTCGCATGTGGAATCGAGGCCGGTTCGCCTGATCGGGGTGGGGCTGTCTGGCCTCGAGCATCCCGCGCCCGACTTGCAGCTAACCCTCTTCGACTAGGCGCCGTCCGGTCGACGACCGGGCGCGGCAGCGCGGCCAGCACCTCGCCCACCGCGCTCCAGCCGAGGCTCTCTCGCGCCCTGGCGATGAGCGCGCGAAAGACCATCGCCGTGGCGCGGGCGTCGTCCAGGGCGGCGTGAGCGGGAGTGATGTCGAGGCCCAGCTCCGTGACCAGTCGCGCAAGTCCGGGCGTCTGGCCCTTGGGAAGGTCGAGCACCGTGCGGGCCAAAGCAGAGGTGTCGATGATCGGGTGCTCGAGCGGGCTCTCGAGGCCGCGGCCGACCAGCCAGGTGTCGAACGCGTCGTGGCTGTGCTCGACCAGCACCGCGCCCTGGGCGAACCGCAAGAATGCGCGGCGCGCGTCCTTGAACTCGGGTGCGCCGATGAGCATCGACCGGTCGATGTGATGGCGCTTTCGCGCGTAGGGATTGATCGGGGCGCCGCAGTCGACGAGGGTGTCGAAGAACGACAGCGGCCCGTCGAGCCGGAACCGCTCCGCCCCGATCTCGAGCACGAGGAACGGAGAGTTGCCCGTGGTCTCCACGTCGAGCGCGACGAACTGGGCGTCATCAAGGTTCGTCTGCCCGACGACATCAGGCGCATCGACGGCGATCTCCTCCCACGGCACGAGCTCGCTCGCCCCGCGCGGCTTGAGGTAGAGGCGCCTGGAGCTCATGACCGTGCCATGGCGAGGGCGCGCCGCGCCCACACGATCTCTTCTTTGTCGAGCGCCCGCAGCAGCAGGACGGCGGCGCCGTACACCACGACGCCGACGGCGATGGGAATCGCGATCTTCAAGCCTCCCAGATCACGCAGCGGGAGCACCGCCGCGCCCATGACGAGCCCCGCCAGGATCACACGCCAGCTCAGCGACACCACCGGCACCCGGCCAACGTGCCGGGCCGTCAGCATCCACGCGACCACGCCGAGCACGATCTCGGTCGAGACGGTGGCGACGCTCGCGCCGACATAACCAAAAGGTGGGATCAGCGCGAGGTTGAGGCTCACGTTCGCGACCACGCTCCAACCCGCCGCCCACGAAAAGGATTTCTGGTGGTCGGAGGCATTCAGCGCGCCGATGAAGGCGTTGTTCACGAACGCGACTCCGAGAGCCAGGGCCAGGATCCGGAGCGCCGGCTCCGACGGCCCGTAATCCTTACCCAGGAGCAAAGGAGTGAGCGGCTGGGCGAGGACGAAGATTCCCACGCTGGTCGGCCAGCCCATCAGCAGCAAAGCCTTATAGAAGCGATTGATCGCGCTCTGCAGCTCCTGCGGCCGCTCGCGGTGATAGATCGACAGGACCGGAAACACGACCGAGAGGAAGGTGATCGGGACGAACAGCAG
>JBOHUP010000177.1:0-5662 GCA_050734615.1 Candidatus Dormibacteraceae bacterium
AGCCGTGCCTGCACTACCAGCCGTACTTCGGCCCCAACGTGATCTACGGCGGCTGTGGCGGCGGCGTGATCCATGGCGGTCCCTGCCAATCCGCGCTGTCCGGCGCCGAGGCTCCCGTGCTCGGGTACGCCAACAACTACAACCTGAACGGGGATCCGCTCAACGTGGCGCCGTACGCGACCACGCCTTTCGAAACCGACTGGTATCACCCGTTCAACCCGGGCAACCCGATGGGCTATGTGCCGCAGAACGCGATTCTTCACGGCAACGCGAACCGCGCGACGCTGATGGGCAAGGCCTCGTACTTCAACCCCGAGTTCCCGCGCTTGAAGGTGATGCTCAACGCGGACGGTTCCAACTGCGTGTGGGCCGCCGGTCAGACGTCAGATTCCTGCGCCTACAACTTCTTCCTCAACTTCGACCCGAAGGATGCCAGCCTGCCGCTCGACACGAAGTGGTACCCGGGTACCGGGCACCCTCAAATCCCCGTGACCGGTGACAAGGCCATCTTCGGCGACCTGGGCAACGACTACATCGTCGGCGGCATGGGCCGGGTGCGGGTTTACGGCGGTTGGGGCAACGACACTATTGACCTTCGCGCCAACATGAACGTCGACGGCGGTCTCAACGACATGCCGGTGCCCAACCCCGATGGCACGTACGGCACCCCGGCGTGGGAGGCCCTCGCGTTCGGTGGCGCCGGCCAGGACATCCTGATCGCGGGCACGGCCGGCGACCGGCTGATCGACTGGGTGGGCAACCACAACAGCTACTACGTGCCGTTTTCACCTTTCGGCATGCCGACGGTCAGCCGCACATTGCAGCCAGCGCTCCACGTGTTCCTGTACAACCTGTCCCAGAGCGACGGTGCCGACCAGACACTCGGTCCACGCTACGGTGGCGACCCCGCCCGCAACGGCGAGCCGTTTGGCGAGCTCGGCCTTGTTCTGCAGCACGACGCCGCTTGGCACTCCCAGGTCGGACCTCCGTTCAATGAGATGCCCGAGAACCTGGGCGGCACGGCGATCGACATTCAGAAGACGGCCAACATCCGGCCTATCGGGTCGCCTGGAACCGATCCTCCGAGCGACTTCCCCATGCCGGTGCTGTCGCTGCCGTTCAGCACCAACTCGGCGGGCGCGACGGCGGTGCCGGTGTCGGTCACCGGAACGCCGGGCGCCGCAGTCGCCCTCGACGTGACCGACGGTGCGGAGCACGTCACGGCTGGCGGAGTGATCGGATCCGGTGGCACCTTCGCCGCGGTCGTGGACATCTCCGGGCTGGCCGACGGCACGATCACTTCGACCGCGACGCTGACCGGCGGTGGCGCCCCGACTGCGACGGTCAGCAACTCAATGGGCAAGGCCAGCATGGTGCCGGCGGCCCCGAGCCTTTCGGTGCCGGTGTATGCCAACGTGGTGAACGACGACGTTATCCAACTCACCATCACCGGCGCGCCTTTCACGACCGTCGACTTCTCCATCACCGATGGCAGTGATATCAACGCCGGCGAGGACATCATCCCCGCCGGCGGCAGCGTGACCGAGTTCCTGGCTGCCTGGTGGATGGCAGACGGCACGTTGACCGTTTCCGCCAGCCTCACGAACGCGGTGGGCAACAGCGCCGTGGCCACGGCGACGATGATCAAAGACACGGTTCTTCCCTACCTGTCGGTGGCGGGCGTGCCGGCGCAGTACCTGACGTCGTCGAACCTCAGGTCGGCCTACCTGTCGGTTCAGGCCGAAAGCAGCTCGACAGTGCAGTTCACGATCACGGACGGGGTCCACCTCGCGACCGGCAGCAAGGTGATCAACGCGAGCGGCAAGTGGAACAACACAGGCGCCTCCTATAGCGGCATGAATGACGGCCCTGTGACAGTGACCGTGACCGCCACCGACGTAGAGGGCAACCCGAACACTTTGACTTACAACCTGATCAAAGAGACGGCCACGGGCGGCTCATTCTCGGTCGCGGGCACGACCATCAACGGAACCGTGGCGACCATCAACCCGATGCTGTCCCTCGCCCTGGCCCTCACCGCGCCCACAGGCATTGCCACCGTTGCCTTCTCGACCAACGGAGGCTCGACCTACGGCCCCACGCAGGCTTATTCGACGGCCGCGTCGCTAATGCTGCCAGCCGTGGACGGCCTGTACAACGTCACCATCCGAGCCACGACCAATGCCGGCAACATTGGCACCTACACCAAGCAGGTGCGCCTGGATCGGACCGGGCCGACCATCAGCTACTCGATCACCACGCCCACGAACAGCGGCTCATATGACGTCGGGCAGTCCGTGACCCTGAACTACAGCGGCAGTGACCCCGACAACGTGACGTCCATCAGCGCCGTGGTCGACGGCAGCACCTCGGGGTTAACCAGCGGCGTGGCGTTCAACACCGAGATGCTGGCCCCCGGCGTGCACACCGTCGTCATCACCGCCCAGGACAGCTTCGGCAACGTTTCGACCGCGACGTTCTCCTTCTCCGTCCACGCGGCCGTGGACGGGCTGAAGACCGCCGTGAACGACGGGGTCGCCACCTGGGAGATCACCTCAACCTCTGTGTCGGCGCAGCTCCTGTCTTACCTGACCAGCGCGCTGAAGGCGCTCAAAACAGGAAACCACACCTCCGCCAAGGCCTACCTCGGGTCGTTCGTCAACCTGGTTCAGGTCCAGAACGGTGCTTACATCGCCACCGCAGACGCGTCCCTGCTGCTCGCCTGGGCAACCGATCTGATCGGCCGGCTGTAGCCTCAGCGGTCTCGGGCCGCTCCGTTGCCTTGGAGCGCGACCGCGATCTCAGCTCGCCTCATGCTCGAGTGAGGCGGTCGGCGCCGGCCGCGACCAGATGGTCGTGCCGAGCCGCACGTTGCGGAACACCTCCTCGCTGACGAGAAAGCCAACAAAGATGAGGAGCACTCCGAGGAACTCGCCGAGGAAAGCCGCCCATGTGATTCCAAAGCGAGCCAAGCCGCTCGTCGCCCCCGCGCTGGAGGCGCCCACCGCGATCAGGATGGTCGCCGGTACCCGCGAGTTCAACTTCCCCGCCACGAGCGCAGCCACCGCCGCCGGAAGCGAGGCGACGAAGTTGACGACGATGGCGAGCAAGGCCAGGCGCGGCCCCAGCACGCGCTTTTTGGGCATGTAGATATAGGCGGAGTACAGGGCACCGAAGACCAGGGCCAGGCCGCCGCCGGCGTTGAAGGGGACGCTGCTGACGCGCAGGTAGCCTGGAAACGCGGAGGCGACCGGCGAATGAGTCGCCGGGTCGAGGCGGGCGCCCGACAGATGCGCGGTCAGGACGAGCGCCGTGACCGCGACGGTGCCGGCCACGAGCCAGGCCATCGCCACGTGAGCCTGCAGCTCGCGCCGGGTTGCGGTCGCCGCGCCGATCGTGAGAGCTGCCGCAAGAGCCGCCCCGAGCGCAATGGCCCCTGCTGCGTCTGAGCCGGGATACTTCTGGACCGCCAGGGCGGAGAACAGGCCGCCCAGGGCCAGGGAGACGCCGACGAAATAGCCGAAGCGGGTCCTGTTTAGGAGGTAAAGCGTGCCCGCCCCGAGGTAGGCAGGTACCAGGAACGCTCCGAACAGGTACCACCCTCGGTAAGAGGGATCCGACCAGCCGAAGGCGCCGCCGACGAGCTCGCACGCCGTGCTGATGCCGTAGCACAGGAGCCCGATCGCCCAGACCAGCTGGAACGCGTGGCGCCGCTGCCACCACTGGTCGAAAACCATCGCTGCGAAGACGAAGCTCAGCACCGCCGAGCCGAGTGGCAAAGCGACGTTCAAAAAGCTCAGCTGCGCGACACCCCAGATAACGACACCGCCTTCGCCGACCTCATGACACCCACTCTACTGCTCGGCGTGAACTACCCGTTTGGCCTTGAGCTCTGAGCGTGGAAGGGTGCCGGGCTCGACCACGCGGCAGTCGAGGCGGACTCCGAGGGCCTGTCGCAGGTCGGCTTCCAGGCGGGCGGTCGAAAGATGGTCGCCGGCCATCTCGAGCAGCAGGGATACCTCGTCCATGCGGCGATGGCGCCGGTGCTCGATGGCGTAATCGACGACCTGCGGGTGGCGGCGCACGATGTCCTCAACCTGTGAGGGGTAGAGGTTCACGCCGCGAACGGTGAACATGTCGTCGACCCGACCGAGGATGCCGCCGGCCAGCTTCAGGAACGGGCTTCCGCACGAGCACGGCTCACGCGACACCTTGACGCGATCGCCGGTCCGGTAGCGGATGAGCGGCATGCCCCAGCGGCCCAGGTTGGTCGCGACCAGCTCGCCCTCTGATGCTGGGTGACCGCCGGCGTCGAGCACCTCGAAGACGAACTCCGACTCGATCGCATGGACGCCGTCCCGCTGCGAGCAGCTGAAGCCGGTCGGGCCGAGCTCGGTCATTCCCGTGTGGTCGAAGCATGACGCCGAGTAGGCAGCCTCGATCGCGGCCCGCGTGGCCGGGATGCTGGAGCCAGGCTCGCCTGCATGGATGGTCACCCGGATGTCCGACGTGGTGAGGTCGAGGCCGACTTCTTTCGCGACGTCCGAGAGACGCAGCGCATACGTGGGCGTGGACAGAAGGACGGTCGCCCTCGACTCGATGATCGACCGAACCCGCTGCTCGCTCGTCATCGCCCCGCCCGAGATGGCCAGTGCGCCCAACCGTTCGGCGCCTCCGAACGCGCTCCAAAAGCCTATGAACGGACCAAACGAGAAGGCGAAGAACACCCGGTCGCCCGCGTGCACGCCGGCCGCGCCGTAGACGTGGTCCGACCAAATGCGCAGCCACCAGGCCCAGGACTCGGCTGTGTCCAGCCACTGCAGCGGATGGTCTCCGCTCGATCCAGAGGTCTGATGCAATCTGACGTAGCGCTCCACCGGGAAGGTGAGGTTGGAGCCAAAGGGCGGGTGCGCATTTTGGTCGGCGATCAGGTCGGACTTGGTCGTCAGGGGCAGGCGCTCGAAGTCGTCCCAACCCTGTACGTCATTCAGGCGCTGCCGCCAGAAAGGATTGGTTTGGAGCACGCCGGCAAGCCCGGCCCGCAGCTTCTTCAGCTGAACTTCGCGCAGCTCAGCCTTGGAGCGCGCGATCCCCGATCTCCAGCGCCGCATCGAGGATCTCAAATCCCTCGTCGAGCTCTGCCTCCGTGATGCACAGCGGAGGGTTGGTCATCACCGTGTTCCAGCGCACGAACGTGTACATGCCGGCATCGAGCAAGGCCTGGCCGATCGCCTTCATCTCGGGCGATGTGCCGTTGAAAGGCGCGAGCGGTTCCATCGTGTTGCGATCGCGGACCAGCTCGAGAGCGCCGAAAAGCCCGATCGAGCGCGTAGCCCCGACGCATGGATGCCGCTCCTGGAGCTTGTTGTGGTGCCGGGCGAGCACCTCGCCCATGCGTCTGGCGTTGCCGACCATGTCATCCTCCTCGTACGCGCGGATGGCGCCCAGCGCAGCCGCGCAGGCGAGGGGATGACTGTTGTAGGTCAGGCCGCCATAGAAGATGTGCTCCTCGAAATAAGCCGCCACCTTGGGCCTCATCCCCACCGCGCCCAGCGGCACGTAGCTGCTCGTCAGGCCTTTGGCCAGCGTGATCAGGTCAGGCACGACGTCCCAGTGGTCTACCGCAAACCAGCGCCCGGTCCGGCCGAACCCCGTCATCACC
>JBOHUP010000178.1:0-8516 GCA_050734615.1 Candidatus Dormibacteraceae bacterium
GTCGTTCAGGTGATCGCGGTGGTTGCGGAGATCATGCTCGAGCAGCGCCGGCGACAGCTGGTTGAAGGCAAGTCGGTCGCGCGAATGATTACAAATGATGCAGCCAGAAATGAATCATTGGAGATCGTCCAGAGACAGCGTGATGCTACACACTGAGCGATGTACAATGCGACTCATGTTGGTTCGCAAGCAGATCATCGTCCCGTCCGAGACGGACAAAAGAATCAGGCGACTCGCCCGCAAGAAGGGGATCTCGCAGAGCGCCCTGATCGTCGAAGCGGTCGAGGCACTACCCGACGAATCGAGCCAGGTCGACCACGTCCTCGCCTTCGCCGGCGTGATCAAGGGGGCGCCACGAAAGCTCTCGGAGGAAGTCGACGAGGTGGTCTACCGCTGACGCGTGCAGGCAGTCATCCTCGATACCGGACCGATCGTTGGGCTGCTCTCGGAGGCGGACGAACACCACGCCGCCTCGGTGGCGGCGATACAGGCCAGTGGGCGCAAAGGACGGAAGCTGTGCACGATGCGGGAGGTGGTGGGCGAGGCCTACACCCTGTTCCGCATGCGTATCGCACCAGCCCGCTCAGCCGAAGCATCGTTGGTTGTCTTGCGCTGGGCAAAGGAGAGCGGCATCGAGCTGCTCGCAACGACAGAGGCCGACCATCAACGGGCGGCGGCGATTCTGGAGCGGTACCTCCAGTTGCGTCTCTCGTATGTCGATGCTCTGCTGCTGGCAATCGCCGAGCGACATCGGATCGAGGAGCTGATAACGGTGGACATGCGTCACTTTGGCGCCGTGAAAATTGCCCACCGACTGGCCGTGACGCGGGTTTGAGGGCGAGAACGTGAACAGGCACGACGAGTGGACGCGGGAGAGCGAAGCTGAGGCGCTAGAGCGATTGCGCATCGCAGCAGGCTCAGGGCGACACAGCCCGATCGTGCTCATCTACACGCGGCAATCGGTCAGCGACTTCGATGCTGAGGGCCGGCCGCGGGGACCCTCACTCAACCAGCAGCTGGACACTGTCACCCGACGACCCGAGCTGCTAGGCCTCGCGTTCGAGCACTTCGAGGACGCTGACCGCTCGGGTAAGGAGACTTCGCGGCGGCCTGGTTACCTCGCCTTGATGGAGCGCATCCGAACGGCGCCAGTCGGACACGTCGGTGCTGTCGCCTTTTACGACGCCGATCGCCTTCACCGCAACGACCTCGAGTTCTTTCGCTTCATGGCCCAGATGACGGAGCGCCGAATCCTTGTCGTCGACGGCAACGGCCTCATAAGCAACGTCGATCGGCTGTCGTGGAAGATCAAGGCGATCGTTGCTCAAGAGGAGCGAGAGAAGGTCGCTCGGCGCGTTCGGGACAATCTCCGGTACCTGCGACGCAACGGCAAGTTGCTGGGCACCATCCCGCAGGGCTACCGCCGAGTCGACGGCTGCATAGTTGAGGACCCCGTGGCAGCACCCGCCATCAGGGAGATCTTTCAGCTCTACGCCACTGGTCGTTTCAGCTTGCGGACGCTGGCCGACCACCTGAATCGGAATGGCATCAGGCCTGCCCGCGGCGACGACAAGGCCAACCACAACCGGCCGAAGGCGATCATCTTCACCGGCGACGTCCTCAAGGACCTGATCGGCAATCCTTCCTACGCCGGCAAGGTCCTCGTCGAAGGCGAACTAATCGAGGGCCTCCACACCCCACTGGTCGACGAAGAAACCTGGCGTGCGTGTCAGGACGTCAAAAGGCGGAACGTCCGGCGAACGAGCAAGGCCTTGACCAAACACACCTACCCCCTGACTCCAATCCTCCTGTGCGCCCGCTGCGGCGGCCCAATGCATGGCGAGGCTCATTCACAGAGGGGGCGGGTTCTGCGCTACTACGGCTGTCATGTGGCTCGTCGCAACCGATCCGCTGTGCACCCTTCTGGTCCGAAATGCGATGCCCGCATGTTCAGGAGCGAGATCCTGGAGGAAGCGATCCACCACGAGCTGTCGCGATGTGTTCCCTCCGAGGCAATGCACTCAGCTCTACGCAGTCGCCTTCGGAAGGCCGGCCCGACTCCAGCCCCTCGCCGCACCCAAGCCACAGTAGCAAAGCGCCTCGATGAGCAGCTCGAGCGAGCCAAGCGGCTCTTCGAGTACGGCGAGTACGACTGGGAAACGTTCTGCGTTCGACGGGACGAGATCAGTCAGCAAAAGCGTCAGTTGGCCGAGGCTGCGACCAGGCCTGCGGCCATTGACTTGGAGTGGTGCGAGTCGCAGCTCCTGGACCTGACATCTGCGTGGGAAGCGGCGGATTCAGGTCAGCGGTCGCGTCTAGTCGGAGGCATTTTCGAGCATCTCGAGGCCGAGGCTTTACCAGAAGGCACGCTCCGCGTCGTGGCTGTTCCGCGCGAAGCTTGGAAGCCGTTTTTTGAGAGGTTGGTACTGGAGCGGGAGACGGGCTTCGAACCCGCTACCTCGACCTTGGCAAGGTCGCGCTCTACCAAGTGAGCTACTCCCGCTCGGGCAGAGAGATGATTCTAGCTTGACCTCCACCCTACCCTTCCCGAGGGCGGCGGGGCAAGGGCCGTGGTTTAGGCGGAGAGGGGTGGGCGGCAGTGGATGTAGTGGCGGCCGTATTTGTCGCGCAGGGCATTCACCCTCACCGCCGATGCGTGGATCGCGGCTCGATCGAGCCGGCCCGCGTACACCGCCGCCCTGACCGCGGCGATGGCGTCCGCCTCGTATGAAGGGTCGCCGTTGCCCAGGAGGATCATGTCGTTGCCCGCCCCGACCGCCAGGACCGCGGCCTCCGGCAGCGTCCATCGAGCGCCTATGCCGCCCATGCTCAGCGAGTCGGTCATGATCACGCCTCCGAAGCCGAGCTGCGTGCGCAATCGTGAAACGATCGGCGCCGACAGGAGCGCGGGCATGCCGCCCCCGCCCAAACCGGGAACATAGACCGCCGTCGTCATCACGGCGTCAGCCCCCGCGGCGATGCCCGCCTGGAAAGCAGGCATCTGGATCTGCTCCCACTGCGCCTCCGACTCGCGGTCGGTCGGGATCGCGATGTGCGGGTCGCCCGGCGCGCCACCCAGGCCCGGGAAATGCTTCAGCGTCGCCCCCACTCCCCCGTCATGCAATCCCTGCACCGCAGCGGCGACCAGGGGTGCGACGTACGAGGTGCTGGAACCGAAAGAGCGGTCGCCGATTACCTTGTCGCCCGCGTTGGTGCGAACGTCGGCCACGGGCGCAAGGTCCAAGCTGAGCCCGGCCTCCCGCAGGCCGATGGCCGCCGCACGTTCGACAGCTCGCACATGGTCCGCACCGCCCGCGCCCGCAACCAGCTGCGATGGCTGCGCGAAGCTCGCTTGCACCTGGGCGACCCCACCACCCTCCTCGTCTGTCATCAACAGGATCGGGTGGTCCAGGCACGCGCTCGATGCGATCGCCTGCAGCTGGTCGCTCCACACCTGGAGGCCCGCGGGGTTGCCGCCGAAATTCGAACCGAAGAGCAGCACCCCGCCAACGCGGCCGTCGGTCAAAAGCGAGCGCATGAGGGGTGAGATCTGGGTGCCCCGGGTCGAAAGGACCATGATCGACCCTAGGTCCTGGTCGAGGCTCCACGAATCGGGGGGCGGGCTGACAGCGGGCAGCGGTGTGGGTGCGACCACTGCCGACGGGGTGGGCTTGGCAAGCGCCGCGACCAGGTGCGCCGACGTCGAACAGCCCGCGGCCAGCGGGCCGCCGAGCAGGGCCACGACCACCACGAGAGCGACCCGATCCAGGCGCAGCCCCCCAGACACCGGACGTCAGTCTAGGGCCGCCCCGCCTCTCCGGCTAGCGGCGGTACCGGTACTTCACGGCGAGAGTCGCGGTGGCCAGCCCCCAAAGAATCGCCATCAGCGGCAGGACGAGCACCCCGCTGAGGTAAGGCAGGCCGACACCCTCGAGAAACCCGTACCCGAAAGTGACCAGGGCCGTCATGCCGGCCGCAAAACCGAAAGCCCGGAGCTGGATCTGTTTGTTGACCTCGTCGAGGCGCCCCAGAGCGCGCACGAAAAGCCAGACCAGGAGCAAAGCCGGCACGGCTGGAACCGCAGCGACGTAATAGCGCCAGTCCGCGGTCGGGTTCGCCTGGACCACGGTCACGCAGCCGACCAGCACCATCATGTAGGCCAGCACGACCAGGCCGAACTCGATCGGCGCCCGGTAGAGGACCCAGGTCGAGGCCACCGGGGCGAGCATGGGCACGCCGGGAAAGTTGAGTGGGCCAGGCGTCTCGGTTCGGATGAACGGGGATGCCGGGTGCGTGAACGCAGGCTCGACCGGCGGTTCGGCAGGCGGGCGGGCTGCTTCCTGCTCGGTCATGGCCCGGCCATGGTAAACCGGCGAACTCAAATATCAGCCGCACAAGCGGAGGCGCCGGCGATCGAGCTGAGATCGTCGGCGCCCGCACGATCGGACAGGTTTATCACCATGTCACGCCCTACCAACGCCGGCTCAAGCCCCATCGGTCGCTTTGTCTGCTCACCCGATCCCTCTCCCCTGCCGCCCAGACGGGAGCCTGTCCAGGTAGTTCGCGTCGCCGATCTTCTTCAGGATCGCCAGGCCGGCCTCGGTCTCGGCCGGGTCGCCGGTGATCGCGCCCAGCTCGGCTCGCGCCCGGCCGAGGTTGGGCAGAGACCCGATCCTCTCCCACGTCGCGGCGGCGGCCGAGAGCTCAGATGCATCCTTTTGCATGAGGCCGATGTAGCGCCTAGCCTGCGCCTCGAGCAGTGGGACCTTCTGGTCGATCCCGCGTTTGAGCAGCTCCCGGCTGACGCTTACCGGCACCTCGGCGCGCAGGTCGGCCGCGAGCGCAAGCCGCCTTTCGAGCAGCTCCGGCGGGTATCTCGCCCTCAGGGTGCGGACAGGACCGCCGAAGTCGATCCCACCGTTCACGTAAGAGCTCAACCGAAGGTGGAAATGATCGGGCGGAAACCGGGCCAGGATCGAGGTGATGGCCTCTGACGCGGCGGTCGCCATGCGGGCGTCACCCCGGCCTCGAGCGATGTCCAGGCCCGCCACGAAACCTCGGAGGGCGTAACCCGCGGCGTGCCGGCCGGCGTCGTTCCAGGCCTCCAGCGCCCGATAGAAGGTGGTGACCGCCTCGTCCCATCGGCCCAGCATCATCAGCGTGAGGGTGCGCCAGGCGAACAGGTGCAGCGCGGGATACGGCGCCTGGCCCGCCAGCAGCCGGGACACCATCTCGCCTGAGTCTTTTTCGGCCGTCGACAGGTCTCCGATGAGGTACGACATCCAGGCCACCATGGAGTGGGCGTCAAGCCGCTCATAGAAGCCGAGCCGCTCCTCGAACGCCAGCCGGCGGCGTGTCGTCGCGAGCGCGCCGGGCCAGTCGTACATCGCCGTCGCGGTGCCGGCCAGCGCGTCGAGCGCGAGGCTGGCCAGCTCTGGATCATCGAGCTCGCCCGCGATCCGGATCGCCTTCTGTGCGCTCGCCTCGGCCTCCTCGACCTCGGCCGGAAGCGGCTCGCGGAGGCCCTGCGTCCAGAAGGGATAGAAAGCGTCGGCGGCGAAGAATCGACCGATCGAATGGGGGTCCCCAGCGCTTTCCAGCAGCTCCATCCCGTGGGCCCGCAGCTCGTTCATCCACGCCTCGGAAGGACGGTCGCCGACCGAGCCGGCCCAGCGGGTGGCCACCATGAGCATCCCCGCCAGCGCCCGGAGCTGATCGTCCGCCGGCGCATGGCCCGCCCGGTAGAGCTCCAGGGCGAGACGGTATTCCTCGAGGCCGGTGTCGCCCGCCGTCAGGTCGCCGATCCGTTCGTGGAGCCGCGGCGCCACCTCTGGCGGCAGGAAGTCAAGCGCAGCGCGAAGATGGCGCACCGCTTCGGGGGTCGCGCCGGCCGCACCCGCGACGTCCGCCGCCTTGAGCAGCCAGGTGGCGGCCATCTCCCGAGCGTGGACGGCGTCCGCCAACGCCGGGTCCAGCGCCGTCAGCAGCACGGCCGCCTCGCGATAGTGGAAGGCGAGGATCTCGGCCAGCGCGACCTCCCGTCCTTCGCTCATCGACTCGACCCAGTGCGCCGCTTCGGCATGCAGCCGCGCCCGCTCGGATCTGGGCAGCGTGCCGTAGGCGACCTCCTGGATGAGGATGTGGCGAAAGCTGTACCGGTCGCCCTCGGCGGGACGGATGAGGTCGCGGTCGGCCAGGTTCTCGCAGAGATGCGCCGCCTGGCTCACCAGCCCGGCTTCGAGGGCCTGGAGGCCCGCCGCGCGGAACGATCGCCCGAACACGCTGCCCAGCTGCAGGATGCGCCGCTCCATAGGCGGCAGCAGGTCGAGCCTGGCGAGCACCGTCGCCTGCACGGTGTCGGGCAGGCGCGCCAGCGAACCCTGCTCGAGATACGAGCGCACCAGCTCGCCCGCGTAGAAGGGGTTGCCCTCCGAGCGCTCGGAGACGATCTTGATGACCTCGGGCGCGTCGGTCTCCAGCAGATGAGTCACCAGGTCGGCGATCGCGGTGCTGCCCAGGGGCTCGAGCGCGATCGCGAGGTGGTTCAATCGCCCGCCGCCCCAGTTCGGCCTGCGGTCAAGCAGCTCGGGACGGGCCAGCACAATCATCATCACGGCCGCTTCGCCGCGAGGCTGCATCACGAACTCGGCGAGGTCGAGCAGGCTGTCGCTGGACCAGTGCAGGTCTTCGAACACGATGACAAGAGGCGTGCGGCGCGACACCGCTTCGAGGGTCGAGCGCCACGCGGCGAAGAGCTGGTCTTTGTCCACGCCCTCAGTGCCCATGTCCCCCACCGTGGCCGCCAGGAGGTTGGCGTTGCGTTCCGCCGCTTCGACTCCCAGGCCAGAAAGCCATCCCTTGATGTCGGATCGGAGGTGCGCGGGCATCGCGTCCTCGGGGTGTCCTGTCAGCGTGAAGAGCACCTGTCGCATCGGCCAGTAGGTGAGCTGCTGGCCGTAGGGCAGGCACTGTGCCGTGGCCACCACGGCGTTGGGCGCGAGGCTGGGCAGCCAGTCGAGGAACTCCTCGACCAACCGTGTCTTGCCGGTGCCGGCGGGTGCGATGACGCTCACCATCGAAGGCCGCTTCTCCTTGACCGCCCGGCGCGCCACCAGCTGCAGCTGGGCGAGGTCGTTCTCGCGACCAACCAGGGGCGTGCGCATGCGCCGCTGCGCTTTGCCCTTGCGCGGGCCGATGACCTGGTGGGCAACGACCGGGTTCGACTTGCCTTTGGCCGCGACCTCAACCTGCTCGCCGAACTCGAAGTTCACGGCCGCGCGAACCGTCCGGTCGCTGGCTAGGATCGCCCATGGCTCGGCGGCCTGCTGCAGGCGTGCCGCCACGTTGGTCGCGTCGCCCGTGATGAGAAAGTCGCCCGCGGACTGATCGCGGCTGGCCACCACCTCGCCGGTGCTGATGCCGAAACGGATCGCGATGCGTCCGCTGAGCAGCGCGTCGTCCTTGATGCGCTCGCGCATGAACAGCGCGGCGGCGACCGCCCGGTCGGGGTCGTCGCCGTGCGCCGTGGGCAGGCCGAACACGGCCATCACGGCGTCGCCGATGAACTTCTCCACGGTTCCGCCGTGCTCGGCGACGCTCTCGCGGGCGACGGCGTAGTAGCGGGCCAGGATCCGGCGCATCTCTTCGGGATCGAGGTCCTCGCCGAGCGCGGTCGAGCCCGCCATGTCGGCGAACAGCACGGTCACGATGCGACGTTCCTCGGTCGAGGCGGCCATCTTCGTGGCTAGGGTACCGAGGTCCCCTCGGCTTTACCCGGTCAGGCCGGCTTCGTAGGCCAGGATCACGGCCTGGACGCGGTCTCTGAGCTCCAGCTTGTCGAGCAGGTGCGCCACGTGTGTCTTGACCGTCGTCTCGCTGATGTGCAGGCGCGTCGCGATCTCCGAGTTGTTCAAGCCGCGGGCGATTGCGCGCAGCACTTCGAGCTCGCGCTCGGTGAGGCTTGCGATCTCCTTCGGTTTGCGGGCGACCGGCTCCGGGCGCCTGGCGAACTCCTGGATCAGCTTGCGCGTGACGGAAGGTGCGAGCAGGGCCTCGCCCGTCGCGACCACCCTGATCGCCTGGATCAGGTCCTCGGGCGGCGCTGCCTTGAGGAGGAAGCCGGACGCGCCTGCGCCCAACGCGTCGAAGACGTACTCGTCCAGCTCATGCGTGGTGAGAATCACGACCCGCGTGAGGGCCACGACCTGATGGGTGGCCTGGATGCCGTCCAGCTTCGGCATGCGGATGTCCATCAACGTGACGTCGGGGCGCTCACGCCGGACGAGCTCGATCGCCGCCTCCCCATCGGCCGCTTCGCCCACGACCTGCATGTCCGGCTGCGACTCCACGATCATGCGGAAACCCGCGCGGACCAGGGCCTGGTCGTCGGCCAGGAGGACCCGGATCACGCGGTTCCGTCGAGCGGCAGCCGGGCGTGGACACGGAACCCGCCACCGGGGCGCGGCCCGGCCTCGAACTCGCCACCGAGGGCGAGCACGCGCTGGCGCATCCCGGCC
>JBOHUP010000179.1:0-4962 GCA_050734615.1 Candidatus Dormibacteraceae bacterium
TCCCACCGACGTCCACAGACACCGCCGGCGCGACGGTCAAGCCGGAGGACGTGATCGAGGTTCTGCGCCAGTGCGTCGACCCCGAAATCCCGGTCAACATCGTCCCCCTGGGCTTGTGCTACGACAACGCGATCAAGCCCGAGCGGGTCGATATCAAGATGACTCTCACCGCACTCGGCTGCCCGATGGCGGCCGACGTGATGGCGGACGTGCGGGACCACCTGTTGACCCTTCCCGGCATCAACGACGCCGGGGTCGACATCGTCTACGAGCCGGTCTGGACCCCAGAGCGCATGACCGAAGAGGCGCGCTGGGAACTGGGGATGGTCTGATCATCACGCGCCGGTAGCTGAGGCACCGCACCAGGCCAGCAGCGGGAAGTGCTGCGCGTCGGGCGGCGAACCATAGCCTGCGACTCGCGCGATCCTTCCGTCCATCCGAAGTTCCGGCAGCGCGGAGCGGATCTGACGGTCGCGGATCGGGTCTCCGTACACTTACATTTCGTGACGGAGTTCAGTCCCGGGCTGGAAGGTGTGGTCGCCGCCGAGACAGCTGTCAGCGAGGTGGACGGGGCGAACGGCCGGCTGATCTACCGCGGCGGATACCTCATTGAAGACCTCGCTCCAATCGCAACCTATGAAGAGATTGCGTACCTGCTGTTGCAAGGTGAGCTGCCCAACGCCAACGAGCTTCATGCCTTCCGAAAGCAGATGGCGGAGGCGCGACGCCTGAACGACGCCGGCCTCGGCGCGCTCATGTCGATGGCTCCCGAAACCGACCCGATGGACACGCTCCGGACGGTCGTCTCGGCGCACGGCGCCACCAAGACGATGGCCAAGCCCACGGTGGCCGAGGCGATCTCGCTGGCCGCGATCTTCCCGACGATCGTCGCTGCGGCGTACCGGCGCCGGCTGGGCAAGGAGATCGTCGAACCGCGCGACGACCTGGACCACGCGGCAAACCTCCTGTGGATGATGGAGGGCACTGAGCCACCGGCCGAGCGCTCCGGCTGGGTCGGCCGCTACCTGGTTCTGCTGGCGGACCATGGACTCAACGCCTCGACCTTCGCCGCCCGCGTGGTCGCGTCCACCGGCAGCGACCTGACCTCGTCCGTCGTAGCCGCGATCGGCGCCCTGAAAGGGCCGGCGCACGGCGGCGCGACGCTCGCCGCGCGAACGATGCTGGACAAGATCGGGTCCGCCGACAATGCCGAGCGATGGCTGAAAGACGCACACGCCCGGCATGAGAGGTTCGCGGGCTTCGGCCATCGCGTGTACCGGACCTACGACCCGCGGGCGAAGATCCTTCGCGCGCTGGCGACGACCGCGGCGCCTGAGCTCCACAAGACGGCGGCTCGCACGGAAGAGCTGGCCCTCCAGATCCTCCATGAAGCCCACCCGGAAAGGCCCAACGCGACCAATGTCGATTTCTGGGCCTCGGTCGTGTTGACCGGGGCGGGTATCCCCAAGGAGATGTTCACCTGCATATTCGCCACTTCGCGAGTGGTCGGCTGGACGGCCCACGTCCTCGAGTCGCTGTCGGACCTGCGCATCATCCGGCCTGCCTCACGCTGGATCGGCCCCGAGGGCGGCAAGCCACCCCTGGCGCTGGCCAAGAGATGACCACTAGATGACGAACGCCTACGTTCCGGGCCTCGAAGGCATCGTCGCCGCGCAGACGGCGATGTCCATGGTCGACGGCGAAAACGGTCGCCTTGTTTATCGCGGCTACGTGATCGCCGACCTCGCCGAGGACATGTCGTTCGAAGAGGTCGCGCATCTGCTGTGGTACGGCCGGCTTCCGACCCGTGCCGAGCTCGACGGGCTCACGCTGGAGCTGGCCGGGTCGCGCAACTTGACCCCGGCGGCCGCGGCCACTCTGAATGCCTTGCCGACCGATACCGACCCGATGGACGTCCTGCGCAGCGTCGTGTCGGTCCAGGGCGTCGAACACCGGCTGGAGGTACCCACCATTCCGCTGGCAGTGCATGCGACCGCGTCGTTTCCGACCATCCTGGCAAACTTTCACCGGCGCCAGGGTGGGCTTGGGCCGATCGCCCCTCGCGCCGACCTCGGCCACGCCGCCAACTATCTCTACATGCTCAACGGGGCCGAATCCAGCCCGGAGATCGTGCGCGCGCTCAACACCTACCTGGTGCTGCTCGCGGACCATGGCATGAACGCATCGACCTTCACGGCACGCGTCATCGCCTCGACCGAGTCCGACCTCGCCTCGTGCCTCGTCGGCGCAATCGGCGCGCTCAAGGGACCGGCGCACGGCGGCGCGCCCTCGGCCGTGATGGACCAGCTCGAGAAGATAGGCACCGCGGAGAACGCGGAGCGCTGGATGCGTGAGGCTCGCCAGCAGAAGGTCCGGTTCATGGGCTTCGGTCATCGCATCTACCGTACGTATGACCCTCGTGCGAGGATCCTAAAAGCCATGTGCCAGCGCTTGAACCCGACGTTCTACGACCTCGCGTCCAAGGTCGAGGAGACGGCTCTGGCGATCCTCCACGAGGAGCACCCGGAGCGCCCGCAGGCGACCAACGTTGAGTTCTACTCGGCGGGGGTGCTCCAGGCGATCGGGCTGCCCACGCAGTACTTCCCACCGACGTTTGCAGTCTCCCGCGCTGCCGGGTGGACGGCCCACGTGCTGGAACAGGCGGCCAACAACCGAATCATCCGGCCGCAATCTGAGTACATCGGGCCGGATCCGAGGAAACCCGTACCGCTCGCCGAACGGTAGCTCCCCCCGGCTCGCCAGGCCGGATTGGGCCGACCGACCGCTAAACTCCGCGGCGATGCGTTTGACCGGCGAGGCTGTGGTTGAACGCGTGAGCCCCGAGAGGCGGCAGCGCTGGTTCAAGATCGCCCTCGCGACGTTTCTAGGCTACTTGACGCTCTTCAACCTGTACCAGACGTGGGCCGCGTTCCCGCACAAATTGGTCGAAAGCGACTTTCGCATCTGGTATGCGGCGGCCGAGATAGGTCCAAGGTCGGGCTGGTCGCACCTCTACGACACCGACGTCCAGCGCATGGCCGTGCAGTCGGTATGGCCCGGGTCACTCTACCTTGCGTTCGCTAATCCGCCACCCGCGGCGTGGGTGATTGCGCCCTTCACGCTGCTCCCCTTCGGGGTCGCGCTCGCCTTGTGGACGGTGTTGAGCGTCGCGCTGCTCGTCGCCTTAAGCCAGGCCTATGCGGCACCAGGACACTGGTCGAAGGCGGTGTTCGCCATGTCGGCCGTCGGTTTTCTGCCCACCTTCGTGATGGTGGAGGCGGCACCGCTCTCGCCGGTGGTCATCGGTGCAGCGGCCGCTTGCGCGCTGCTCTTGAGACGCGGCCGCGAGATACCGGCCGGACTGGTGTTGAGCCTGATCATCGTGAAGCCGAACATCGCGCTGCTGGTGCCTTTCGCGATCCTCGCGGGCGGCCATCTGCGAGCGTTCGTGGCGTGGCTCGGCGCCACGGTGGTGATGGGCGTGATCTCGGTGGCCATGATCGGCACCCACGGGCTGCTGTCCTTCATTGCCGTGAACATCACCTATGTCGGCGAAACCTACCACCTCAATTACTCGCTGGCCGCCCTGCTGGGTGGAACGGCGCCTTACTCGGCTGCAGTCGTCGTCATCGTGGTGCTGGCGTTGATCGCCGCGTACATGAACCGCACTCTCGCGCCTGAGGTTTGTGTGGCCGCAGGTCTCACGGCCTCCCTCCTCATCAATCATCACCTGACGCCCGCGGACTTCACGCTGCTTCTCATCCCGGTGTGGATCGTCATCGCAATGAAACCGCCGCCACACATGCGCGTCCTCGCTTCCGCGCTCTGGGCGGCGGGGTGGGCGAGCTCGATCGGTTTGGCATGGCCGGTGGCGGTGATGGAGCTCGGGCTGCTGCTCGGGTTGGCCATCCCACGCGGCCGGGTCTCAGCATGAAACACGCGGCAAACCTGGTGGCGGCGGCCTTGGTCACGGCTGCGCTGGCCACCAATGTTTTTCGGTTCTGGGTGCTCGAAGTCGTGGATGCCCACGGCGACGATTTCCGCTTTTACTACTCGATGGCCCGCATCGGGGTGAATCATGGCTGGTCGCACATCTACGACCTGAGCCTCCAGTGCGCTCCGATCCAACCGATCTCTGAAACCCAGTCCCACTGCCCCGGCCTTGACCTGCCGCCGGTGGCATGGCTGGTCGCCCCGTTCACGACCCTGACGTACACGAGCGCGTATCCCGTGTGGTTGGGCCTGCTCGCCCTGTGCATTGCCACGGCCATCACGCTGCTCTGGCAGTGTCTTCCCGAGCCGCGCGGCCTTTACGCCGCGGCGGCCCTGAGCTCATATCCGGCGGCCTATGGCCTGTTTCTCGGCCAGACTTCGATCCTCGCGATGCTGGGAGTGGTGCTGGCCTGGTGGCTGCTTCGCGCGCAGCGACCGAACCTCGCCGGAGCGGCGCTCACGCTTACCCTGGCCAAACCGCAGGTCGTCCTGCTGGTCCCCATAGCGCTGCTCGTCGCCGGTCAATGGCGAACCGTGGTCGTTTTCGCGATGGTCACCGCAGCGCTGGGTTTGGCGTCCCTGGCCACTCTCGGCACCCACGGCGTGACGGCCTACTTCGATTCGGCTCAGAACGCGCTCGGCTCGGAGGCCAATTATGCGTACACGTTGAGAGATCTCCTCGGCCTCGGGGCCGGCACCGGCATTCAATATTTGCTGGGCCTGATCTCACTGATCACGGCGTGGCGGTTTCGAGCCCGTGTCGACGCGATCTTCCTGCTCGGCATCCTGGGCAGCGCGCTGCTCAGCCCGTACTGGCACGTGCCGGACTTCATCGTCCTGATCCCAGCCGCGGCGTTTCAGCTGAGCCTCGGGCCGCGCTTGCCCGCTCTCTTCCTGGCCCTGGCGCTTTTTGTAGTCGGCTCGCCGTTCGTTGTCGGGGTCACTTTCCTCCCCGCCCACGTCCAGGTC
>JBOHUP010000180.1:0-2125 GCA_050734615.1 Candidatus Dormibacteraceae bacterium
GTTCAGGGTCTGCACGTCGATGACCTCGCACGAAACGCCCAGGCCGTCCAGCGCTTTCGCCGCGTCGAGCGCGATGCCGCAGCACGCGCCGTATGTCACCACGGTCGCATCGGTGCCCTCGCGAAGCACCTCGGGCACTCCCAGCGGCACCGTGAACTCGCCGATGTTGTCCGGCACCCGCTCCTTCAGGCGGTAACCGTTCAGCACCTCGATCACGACCCCCGGGTTGTCGCCGCGGAACAGCGTGTTGTAGAAGCCCGCGGCCTGCGTCATGTTGCGAGGCACCGCGATGTAGATGCCGCGCAGCGCGTTGAGCAGCACTGACATCGGCGAGCCGGAGTGCCAGATGCCGACCAGCCGGTGGCCTTTCGTGCGGATCACGACCGGCGCCTTCTGCCCGCCGACCGACCGCCAATGAAGGGTCGCGAGGTCATCCGACGCCGTCTGCAGCGCGTACAGGAAATAGTCGAGGTACTGGATGTCGCAGATCGGGCGCAGGCCGCGCATCGCGGAGCCGATCGCCTGGCCGAGGATGGTGGCCTCGCGGATCCCGGTGTCGGTCAGCCGCAGCTCGCCGTACTTGGCCTGCAGCCCCTCGAACACCAGGTTGACGTCGCCCAGCCGTCCCACGTCCTCGCCGATCACGAAGATGCGTGGGTCGCGGGCGAAGTTGGCGTCGAAGTTCCTCAGCAGCACCTGGCGGCCATCGACCGTCGGTGACTGGTCGGAATACGAGGCCGCCACCGCGGCCACCTCGAGAGGCGATTCGTCCGAGCGGCTATAGAGAAACGAGTTGAATCTCTCGTCGTTCTCGCGCCGGTAGTCCTCGACGAACTTCGCAAGCTCGCTTCGGGCCGGCGATTCGAGGCCGCGCAATTGGTGGAGCGCTCGCGCCGCGGTGGACATCACCATCGCGCGCGTGACCTTGCCGGCATCCTCGAGCTCCGTGGTGAGCCCGGACACCTCGGGCATGTCGACGCTTTTCAGGATGGCCACGGCGCGATCCCGCTCCGACCTGAGCGGATCCTGGAAGGCCTCCCACGCGAGGTCCCGCGCCGCTTCCACCGCCTCTTTGTCCGCCGCTTCCCAGCCTTCCAGCTGGGACTCGCTCGCGATGTCCGACTCGATGATCCAGTCGCGCATGCGGGCGATGCAGTCGTTCTCCTTCTCGAACCGCAGCCGCTCTTTTGTTTTGTAGCGCTCGTGGCTGCCGCTCGTGGAATGCCCCTGCGGCTGCGTCATCTCCGTGACGTGGAGCAGCGCGGGCTTGTGCTCCCGCCTCACCTTGTCGACGGCGGACGCGTACGTCTCGATCAACGCCTGGTAATCCCAGCCGCGCACGACGTGGATGTCGATCCCGGCCCGGTCGTCTGGGATGAACCCGCGCATCACGTCGGAGATCGATGCCTTGGTCGTCTCGGCCGTGATCGGCACGCTGATCCCGTACCCGTCGTCCCAGACCGACATCGCCAGCGGCACCTGCAGCACGCCCGCCGCGTTCATCGTCTCCCAGAACAGGCCCTCGCTCGTCGCGGCGTCGCCGATGGTGCCGAAGGCGACCTCGTTGCCCTTCACCGAGAAGCCGTCCTGCGCCGCCTTGAGCTGAGGGTTGTCGCGGTAGAGCCTCGAGGCGTACGCGAGGCCCAGCAGGCGGGCCATCCAGCCGGCGACGTTGGAAACGTCGGCGGACGAATTCGGCGTGTCGACGGACCTGGCGAAGGCTCCGCGCTCGTCCAGGATGCGCGTGGCGAAGTGGTTGCCCATCTGGCGGCCGCCCGAGGCGGGGTCCGCGTCGAGGCTGGCGTTGCCGTACAGCTGGGCGAAGAAGTTGCGGACGTTGGACATCCGGGTCGCCCACATGAAGGTCTGGTCTCGGTAGTAGCCGGCCCGCCAGTCACCCGGCCGGAAGGTCTTGGCCATGGCGAGCTGGGCGACCTCTTTGCCGTCGCCGAAGATCCCGAAGGTGGCGTTGCCGCGGAGCACCTCGGCGCGCCCGATGATGCTGGCGCGGCGGCTGCTGTAGGCAAGTCGGTAGTCGGTGATGACGGTGGCGGCGGCAAGCGAGACCTTGCTATTGCGCAGCGACTTGGCCACCACCCGAGCATATATCCTCCCCGCTCCGAGG
>JBOHUP010000181.1:0-1687 GCA_050734615.1 Candidatus Dormibacteraceae bacterium
CTCTTGTTGCCGACCATCGACACCAAGCTGGCCGCCGGACATGGCGTGCTCGCCGTGATCAGCGCCCACGCGCCAGTGTGGGTTGCGGTGCCCTTTTTCATCTTCGTGGTGGTGGGAGAGATATGGGCCAACTACCTCGATGTCTACACCGCCGGCCTGGTTTCGCTGGCGATGGGAATCCGGCTGGAACGCTGGCAGACCGCGCTCGCTTGTGGCATTCTCGGTACCGCACTCGCCGCGTACGCGGTGCTCGTTAGTGACTTCCACCTCGCCTACGAGGATTTCCTGATCCTCACCTATCTGTGGGCCCCGGCCTGGGCCGCGGTGGTGCTCTTGAGCTTCTTCGTCTTCGAGCGGAGGGCGCGTCCTCAGCTGGCATTGATCGCTTGGCTGGCCGGGACGGCGGTCAGCTTGCTTTTCGTCAACTACGACAACCTTTTCAGCAATCTCATCGCGAGCCCGCGCTTCTTCAACGACGCGCTCATCGGCGGGCTTCACGGCGCCGACCTGAGCGGGCTGGTCAGCGTCGTTGTCGCCGCCGCCGTCTATTGGGGCGCGCGGCGCCTGCGACCCGCGTGAAGCTGCTGGTCGCCCTCAGCATCGCGAGTTCCGATTCGGGCTGGCGGCGTGAGAATCCAGGCCGACCGAGGACCTTCGCTGCTATGGGCCTTGGTGATCTCCGCCGGACTCGCGGAGCCGTTGGCAGGACCCCGGAGGTGACTGGTGTCATCTGCAGCGGGGTCGAGTCCTGGCTCGAGTTGGGCCACGGTCATGGCCCGGTAAACCGATGCACAGGCTTGGAAGGTGATTGAGTTCCATGGTTCGCCACCAACCCAACCGCGGGCGGGCGAGACCATGAGCAGAGAATGCCCAGGGAGTGAGGAATGCGGGTTGTAGTCGTCGGAGCAGGCGCGATTGGATGCGCGATAGCCTTTGCGCTCGCCGATCGCGGCGTCGCAGTGCTCGTCATGGAGCAGGCGACGGTAGGCTCCGGCGCGTCCGGCGCGGCGGCGGGAATGCTGGCGCCCTTCTCGGAAGCGCCGCAGCCCGGGCCGCTGTTTCAGGCCGGTGCCGAGGCACTGTCCGAATTCGCCGATTGGCGAGTGGCGATCGAAGCAGTGGCCGGAATCGAGTTGGAAGCCTCCAGCGGGGGAAGCTTGTTACTCGCCGACGACGCTGAGCAAGCAGCAATGTTTCGGGCCCGTCTGGCCTGGCAGTTGGCGATCGACCCCAGCACCCGATGGATCGATGAGCCAGGCCTGACGACACAGGCGCCACACCTACGGTCTGGCATTCTTGGTGCTCTCCACTACCCACGGGAGATGCAGGTGAATGCGGCGGGCTACACAAAGATTCTGGCGGCTGCGGCGGTCGCCCGAGGCGCTCGGATCAAGGAATGGACCCCGGTTCGTTCTCTTCTCTTTAAGGGCGATCGAGTCATGGGGGTTGAGGCGGACGCAGAGCGGGTCGGTGCGGACGCGGTCGTGCTGGCGCCAGGGTCTGACGTCGAGCTTCTGCAGCATGCCGGACTCAGTCTGCCCCTGGGTCCTGTCAAGGGTGAGTTGGTCCGCCTAACACCGGCTGCGCGGCTGCCGAGCTTCATCCTCCGGGCACCGGGCGGTTATCTGGCGCCCACGGCAGACGGGAGCGTGATCGTCGGGGCGAGCGAACTTGTGGGCCGCGACGA
>JBOHUP010000182.1:0-2143 GCA_050734615.1 Candidatus Dormibacteraceae bacterium
CACCACCATCGCCAGCAGGCCGCCAGCGACCGCCACGGGCAGGCCGCGGCCGGTGCCGCCGACCGCGATGACGATGAAAACCACCTCGAGGCCCTCCAGGAAAACGCCCTTGAGAGCGAGCACGAAACCGACCCAGTCGTGCCGCTCGGTCGCGCTGCTCAGCTCCGTCACGGTCTGCGCGTAGGCGTGCTCTTCGTCGTGCATCGCGACGACACCCGCCGAGCGGAGCACCGCCTTGTGCAGCCAGCGCAGCCCGAACAGCAAAAGAAGAGTGCCGACCAGCAACTTCAAGCTCGACTCCGGAACCCGCGCCACGATCAGCTGGCCGAAGACCACGACCAGCACAGCCAGCGACACCAGGGCGGCGGCGGTCCCCAGAAGCGGCGCCCGCCAGCCGCGGGTGAGGCCCACCGCGAGCACGATGGTCAAGGCCTCCGTCGACTCCACCGCTGAGCCCAGGAAAGCGGCGCCAAAGACAAAAAGCTGTTGGTACACGTGCCTATGCAGATTATCCGTGTTGGTTTAATGGATCCTGTGCGACCGGGCTTCTTTGCCGAAGACTCCATCACCCGCCGGGTCAACCGCGAGAACGTGGTTCTCCTCGGTGGCGGGCGCGCCCTCCTCATGCAGCTGGCACACCCCAAGGTTGCTCAAGGCGTCGACGAGCATTCCGACTTCCGCAAGAACCCGATTAGGCGTTTGCGGCGGACGATCCGCATGACGATGGCGATCGTCTTCGGGGACCGCGAGACGGCGCTGGCCGCGGCGCGCGCGATCAATCAGGCGCACGCGCGAGTGCGCGGCGACGACTACCGCGCTCTCGACCCCGACCTGCTGATGTGGGTGCACGCAACTCTTGCCGACACGGCCCTCGTGACGTACGAGACTTTCGTCGAGCCCCTGTCGCCACAGGAACACGAGAATTTCTACCAGGAGTTCAAGCTGATGAGCGAGCTCCTCGGTATCCCCCACGAGCGCTTTCCCTCGACGCTGGGCGACTTCAACGTTTACCTGGAGCAGATGATGTCGAGCGGTCCCGTGAAGGTCAGCCCCAGGGCCAAGGAGCTCGCGGATCAGATCCTTCGACCCCCGCTGCGATTGCTCCCGGGCCCGACGATGATCCCGATCGCCATCGTCACGGCCGGTCTGCTGCCGCCCACGCTCCGCGGGCAGTACGGCCTCGCCTGGGGTCGGGGCCGGCAGCGCGTATACCGCCTGGCGGTCAAGACCGTGCCCCGCATCATCGCGCTGACCCCCCCTCTTCTCCGCGTGTGGCCTCTGCCGGGCCGCAACGTGACCTTGGAAAGAGCCGCTACTTCTTGACGTACACGACGCCGAGGGCTTTCGGCCCGGTGTGGGTGCCGAGCACGCATCCGATCTGACCGATCGTCACCTCGAGCCCAGGCAGCTCCTGGCGGAGGCCTGAGGCGATCTGCGCGGCCTCGTCAGGAGCCTGAGCGTGCATCACGCCCACGGACTCCACCGGAAGCTCGCCGCGAAAAAAGTCGAGCATGCGCGGGATCGCGCGCGAACGGGTCCGGACGCGATCGACCGGCTTGATCTCCCTGTCCGCCACCAAAAGGAGGGGCTTGAGGTCGAGCATCGTGCCGATCATCGCCTGCGCGCGGCTCACGCGCCCGCCCATCTCGATGTAGCGCAACGTGTCCAGCAGGGCGAGCACGCGGCACTTTGGGATCCGCTCCAGCACGGCGGCCGCCGCCTCATCCAGGGTCGCGCAGTCCGCCGCGACCCGGCAGAGAAAGGCCATCGGCATGGTCACCGTCTCGCTGTCGATGACTTCGACCTTGAATCCCTCGACCGATTGGGCGCCCACGCGAGCGGCCTCGGCCGTGGCCGAAAGCTGCGCGCCGAGGTGGATCGAGATGCAGCCCCGGTAATCCCTGGCCAACCGCTGGTAGACGTCCGCGAACTCACCTGGCGATGGCGCGGAGGTCGTGGGCAGCTTGGTCGAGGCCTCCAGCCTTCGAAAGAACTCCTCGTCCGTCATGTCGACGCGGTCGCGAAAGGTCTCGTTGCCGAACAGCACCTTCAGCGGGACGACTTCGATCGAGTAGCGATTCCGCCATTCGTCTGGCAGGTCGGCAGTCGAGTCGGTGACGATGGCGAAGGGCCTGGTCATCGA
>JBOHUP010000183.1:0-2282 GCA_050734615.1 Candidatus Dormibacteraceae bacterium
GCGGCGATCCGGTGGGCCGGGAGTCGGGTCAGCTCGTCCCCGCCCACCCAGGCGTGGCCGCCCTGGATCGGTATGTATCCGGTGAGGAGGTTGACCAGCGTGGTCTTGCCCGCGCCGTTGGGCCCGATGAGGCCCTGGATCGTGCCCTGTTCCACCTCCAGCGACACCCCGTCGACGGCGTGGACGCCGCCAAAGTGGCGCTGGATGCTATCCAGTCGAAGCAGCACGGGCTCGAGCTCTTGGCCACCAGGCCGGACGGATGATGGCAAGGCCGCCCCGACCGACGATGCCCTGGGGCCTGAAGACGATGACGGCGATCAGGAATGCGCCTGCGTACAGATTGATGTATTGGCCGGCGGCCTGGAAGACCCAGGGCAGGAGGGTGACCAACAGCGCGCCGACCACTGGTCCGAGCACAAAACCGCTACCGCCGAGCACGGCAAATGTCAACACCTGCACCGCGCGAGTCACCCCGTATTGAGCGTCGCCGGGATCGACGAAGAAGTTGATATGCGCCTCCAGGCCTCCCGCGAAGCCGGCGATCATCGCGCTGAGCACGAAGGCGAGCATCTTGTAACCGGCGACGTGTATGCCCTGGCTCAGCGCCGCTATCTCATCCTGCCGGATCGCGGCCCATGCCGTGCCCAGCCTCCCCTTGGTCAGTCGCCAAGCCACGAAGAGAACTGCGACGAACGAGATGAGGATGGTGTTCACGCCGCCGAGCGGGTCGGCGGTCGGGTTCTTCAAACCCAGGCCTTCGCCCGTGATAGGGACGTTGAGGATCACGCCGAGCCGCAGCGCCTCGATGAATCCGATCGTGGCGATGGCGAGGAACACGCCCCGCAGGCGCAGCACGGGAAGCCCCACGAGCAGCCCGACCACGCCGGCCAGAAGCGTGCCTGCGATGACGCTCAGCACCAGGGGCGTGTGCCAGTACAGGCCCATCAGCACCGACGTGTAGGCGCCGATCGCCATGAAGCCGGGCGAGGCGAGCGAGAGCTGGCCCGAGTAGAGCACCAGGAACATCGAGATGGCGAGCATGCCGTTGATGCCGATCTGGGCGGTGAGCAGCGTGTGCGAGTTCCAGAAGCCGACCGGATCGGAAAACAGCTGGATGAAGAAGTCCACTAGCGTCCGGCCTCCGAGGTCCGCTGCAGGGAACCGCGGCGGGGAGACACTAGATGCGCTCGCGCAGTCGCGCCCCGAAAAGACCTTGCGGGCGAAGGATCAGCACCAGGAAGAGGGCGGCGAACGCCACCCCACCGCTCACGTTGCTTCCGAACACCACGACCGCCAGCACCTCGACCAGGCCCAGCAGATAGCCGCCGATGACGGCACCGGGAATGCTGCCCATCCCGCCCAGCACGATCACCGCCAGCCCGCGGACCTCCACGTTGTCGCGGCCGATGTACGGGCTGATATCGCCGAGCGCAACTCCGAACAGAATTCCCGCCAGGCCGCCCAGGGCACATGAGATGACCAGCGTGAGCGAGATCATCCGGTCGACGTCCAGCCCCATCAGCTGGGCCGCGCGCGGGTTTTCGGCCACCGCACGCAGGCCACGGCCGACCTGCGTGTAGCGGATGACGTAGCCGAGCGCGAGCATGAGGACGATCGAGATGGGGATGATCACCACCCGGCTAGCCTCTAGAGTGAGGTCGCCGACGTGCCAGGTCGCGTGCGGGATGGTGCCTGCCGGGAACGCGACCGAGTTCGCCCCATCGACCCACAACCAGGCGAAAAACTGCCCGGGCTGGCCCTGTTCGATGGCCGCCACGATGATCAGGGCGAGGCCGACGGTCGAGATCAGCGCGGCGATTGGCGGAGCCCTGCGGCGGCGCAGCGGTCGCAGGCAGACGTGTTCGATGACCAGGCCCATGAAGGCGGACGCGGCGATTCCCAGCACGCATGCGAGCCAGAACGCCTGGCCGTGGTTGACCACGAGGGAGTAGGTGATCGCCGCTCCGAACATGAACACGGCGCTGTGCGCCAGGTTGAGGATGTCGAGGACGCCGAAGACCAGCGTGTAACCCACGGCGAACAGCGCGTAGATGGACCCGATGAGGATCCCGTTGACGATCTGCTGGTCCATCTTGCTTTCGATTGGCGGCTATGAGGAGAAGGAGGGAGAACGCTCCCTCCTTCCGTCAGCTCGGCTTGATCTCGTGGACGAGCGTGAATCCGCCGTTGCCGTCCATCGCGATGACCCACACGGTCTGCTTGACGTCGTGGGTGCTGGTGAACTGGAAGGGACCGAGCGGGGTCTGGATGTTCACGGTCTC
>JBOHUP010000184.1:0-3096 GCA_050734615.1 Candidatus Dormibacteraceae bacterium
TCGACCATCGTGAACGTGGCGCTGCCGTCGATCCAGCACGACCTGCACTTCACGCAAGCCGAGCTGACCTGGGTGGTCAACGGCTATCTGATCGCCTACGGCAGCTTCCTTTTGGTCGCCGGCCGGGTCGGCGATCTAATCGGACGCCGCAAGGTATTTCTTTCCGGCGTGCTCCTGTTCACGTTGGCCTCGCTGGCGAGTGGCCTGTCCCAGGGCGGAGCAGAGCTGATCGCCGCGCGGTTTGCGCAGGGCCTCGGCGGATCGCTTTCGGCGGGAGTGATCATCGCCATGATCGTGACCGAGTTCGAGAAGCCGGCCGAGCGCGCGCAGGCGATGAGCGTTTTCACTTTCGTCATCGCCGGAGGCGGCACCATCGGCCTGCTGCTGGGTGGCGCTTTCACACAGTGGCTGAACTGGCACTGGATCTTCTTCATCAACGTCCCAATCGGATTGGTGACCTTCCTGTTCGGTCAGTGGCTCATCAGGGAGAACCCGGGGCTGGGCGTGGGCCAGGGCGTGGACCTGGCCGGCGCGGCGTTGATCACCGCCGCCCTGATGGTCGGCGTGTATGCCATCGTCACCGCAGCCGACAGCGGCTGGACTTCCGTGCACACGCTCGGCTTCGGTACGGCGTCGCTGGCCATGGTCGCAGGCTTCATCCTGCTGGAGTCAAGGCTCAGCAACCCGATCCTGCCGCTACGCATACTTCGGCTGCGCTCCCTGACAGGCGCCAGCCTGACGCGAACCTTGCTCTTCGTGGGCATGTTCGCCAACTTCTTCATGGGCACGCTTTACCTGCAGCAGGTGCGAGGCTTCAGCGCGTTCGGCGCCGGCGTCGCGTTTTTGCCTTTTTCCATCCTGCTGGCGACCTTTTCCGCCGGCATCACGGCCAGGCTGATGGCACGGTTCGGGCCCCGCACCCTCGCGATCGCTGGTCTGATCGCGATCTTCTCGGCTCTGCTGCTGCTGACAGGAGCCGACCCCCAGTCGGCCTACTTCCCGCGCATCTTCGTGGCATTCGTGCTCTTTGGGCTGGGCGGAGGGCTGGCCTTCATGCCGCTCCTCAACATCTCGATGTCAGAGGTGCCTTCGGCTGATGCAGGGGTGGCGTCCGGTTTTGGCAACGTCACGATGCAGGTCGGCGCCGCCATCGGTCTCGCGGTGCTCGGCACGGTTGCGAGCTCCCGGACCAACGTCTTGCTGGGGCAGGGCCAGTCGCTCGCGGACGCCTTGACAGGTGGATATCACGTGGCCTTCGAGATCGCCGCGTGCAGTGTCATGGCCAGCCTGGCCGTCCTGCTCCTCGTCCTGCGTCCGTCCGGCCGTGTCGGCCGTGTGCGCGAGGTCGCTCGATTCGAGCGGGAGGAGACGGTGGTCGAGGCGGCCTAGGCGCTTCGTCTCTTGTAGAAGCGGCATGGCGGTGAATCTGCGCTGGTGTGGAAGTTCCAGTGCCGGCACCACGCCGTGCCGTCGAACATCCGGCACGAGCCGCAGGTGACGCGCGGACTCTCCACCCGAGTCTTCTCCATGTGGTGCTCGGACCTCTCACCGGGGAACCCTTCCTTCACGGCTAGTGCTTGAAGTGCCGCCGGCCCGTCACCACCATGGCGATGCCGGCGGCGTCGGCCGCGGCGACCACCTCGGGATCCTTGACCGAGCCGCCCGGCTGGATGGCGGCGGTCACGCCCGCCCGAATACCCTCTTCCAGGCCATCGGGGAATGGAAAGAAAGCGTCCGAGGCCATGACCGACCCATGCGCCCTTGCGCCGGCTCGCCGGACGGCTATCTGCACGGCTTCCACTCGCGACATCTGCCCCGCCCCCACTCCAACCGCTGCGCCCTCTTTGAAGAGCACGATGGCGTTGGACTTCACGTGCTTGACCGCCGTCCATGCCAGGCCGAGCTGCTCCCATTCAGCTTCGGACGGAGCGCGACGGGTCACGACTTTGGCGGTTTTGCGCTCAAAGCCATGGCGGTCCCACTCCTGGACAAGGAATCCGCCGGGGACAGATCGAAAGTCGTAGTCGAACCAGCCTGCCCGTGCCGGCCTGGCGGCGAGCACGATCATGTTCTTACGGCGTGCCAGCACGTCCTTCGACTCGTCGAGCACGTCAGGCGCGATCACCACATGCGTGACGATCTGCACGATGTACTCGGCCGTCGCGCGGTCGAGCGGTCGGTTGACTGCCACGATCCCGCCAAAAGCCGAGACCCTGTCGCACTCATAGGCGCGCAGATACGCCGTGGCGATGTCGTCAGCGACGGCCAGGCCGCATGGGTTCATGTGCTTGACGATCGCCACCGCCGGACGCTGGTAGTCGGAAACCAGTTGCAGCGCCGCCGATGCGTCCTGGATGTTGTTGAAGCCAAGCGGACCGCCCTGCACCTGGTCGGCTCCGCCCAGGCCCCCGGCGTCAGGGCCAAAACGATAGAACGCCCCCTTCTGGTGCTCGTTCTCGCCGTACTTGAGCGACTGGGTCAGGACGCCGGCAAAGGAGATCTCGGGCGGAAAACCGTCGGGGTCGCGTGACCGCAAGTACGAGGCGATCCAGGAGTCGTAGGCAGCGGTGTGCGAGTAGGCCTCGGCCGCAAGGTGCCGGCGCGCGGCCGCGTCCACGCTGCCCTCGTTGAGCGCGCCGAGCAGCTCCGAATAACGCTCCGGCCGGACGACCACCACCACCGATTCATGGTTTTTGGCCGCCGCGCGGATCATCGCCGGACCGCCGAGGTCGATCTGCTCGATCGCCTCCTCGAACGTAGCCTCAGGCCGCGCCACGGTCTGGACGAATGGGTACAGGTTGCAGCAGACGAGGTCGATCTCATGCAGGCCGTGGTCTTTGAGCGCCTGGAGGTGTTCTGGTTTGTCGCGCCGGGCGAGGATCCCCGCGTGGACGCCCGGGTGCAGGGTCTTGATCCTGCCATCCATCATTTCGGGGAAGCTGGTGAGCTCGCTGACGGGATGGGCTTCGACAGCCCCGTCCTGGATCGCCTTGAGTGTGCTGCCGGTCGCGTAGAGCTCGTAGCCGAGCCGCTCCAGCCCGCGCGCGAATCCCGTGAGGCCGGTCTTGTCGCTAACCGACAGCAGGGCTCTTGGCA
>JBOHUP010000185.1:0-1951 GCA_050734615.1 Candidatus Dormibacteraceae bacterium
CGCTCGTCGCGACCCATCTCGAGCGCCAGCGCCTGGTTGACGGCCTCGACGACGGTGAGCTCAGCCACCGCCGGCCTCATCGAACCGCGACAGCTGTTCGCGCAGGCGCGGCGACTCGTCCGCGTGCACCTGTCCGAAGTAGAACTTCGGATCCGGGGCGGGCTCCTTCTGTGCTTCCTCCCACGCGACGCGGAGTTCTTCCTTCACCTCTTCATCGATGCGCGCGAGCGCCGCCCCGTCGACAACGCCACGAGAACCCAGGTGCAGCTGCATGCGGCGCAGCGGGTCGCGGTTGACCCACAGGTCGTGCATCTCGCGCGGCTCGTAGCGAGTCGGGTCGTCGGCGGTCGTGTGCAGCCCGAGCCGGTAGGTCACGGCCTCGACCAGGGTAGGGCCCCGGCCCTCCCGGGCACGCCTGGCCGCTTCGCGCACGCTCGCGTAGACGGCGAAGAGATCGTTGCCGTCGCACTGGACACCGGGAAAGCCATAGGCGACCGCCTTTTGCGCGAGGGTTTCAGACGCGGTCTGCTGGGCGACGGTGGTGGAGATTGCCAAACCGTTGTTCTGGCAGAGAAAGATGATGGGGGCTCTCATCACGCCGGCGAGGTTGGCCGCTTCGTGGAAGTCGCCTTGCGATGTGCCGCCGTCTCCGAAGATGGCGAGCACGACGCCGGGGTCCCGCTTCATCTTGAGACCCCACGCGAGGCCGACCGCCTGGGGAAGCTGACCCGCGATCGCCGCCTGGAACGGAAGCATCTTCAGGTCGCCCGGAATCTGGAAAGCGATCGGATGCCCGACGTGCCATAGGAACGCCAGCGGGAGCGGGTAGCCGTGCCAGAGCTGGCCCGCCAGCTCGCGGTACTGCGGCACGAACCAGTCCGTCTTCGCATCGATGGCCATCGCGGCGCCGACGCCGGCCGCCTCCTGGCCGATTCCAGGGGCGAGCGTGACCATGCGGCCCTGGCGCTGGAGGCTGACCGATCGTTCGTCGAATCGCCTCCCGCGCAGCATCGCGCGATAGCCTTCCAGCGCCAGCTCGTCGGTCATGGGCGGGTCGAGCAGGAGCTCGCCATCCTCGTCGAGATATCTGACCATCGGCGGCATGGCCACGGAGGACACGCCGTCGAGGTCGACCTGTCCGGTGGGCGCCGCCTTCGTCATGGCTGGCGGATGGTCAGCTTGGCGTACCGCTCTCGCGCTCGATGACCATCTTCTCCGGCTCGTACGCGCCGGTGAGCATGCGCAGGATGGCGTCGCGGGCGAAGCGCATGCCGTCGTGCTGGCCGTCGCGGTAAGGAGAACCCTCCTTTAGGGCGTTGAACTCCATCTCGCGCTGCAGACGCCGGACGAAATGAGTGAGGGCAACCTTCGTGGGGTCGGTCTCGTCGTAGGGCAGCGAGACGAGCGCCATCGGAGCGGCCAGGCCGTCGCGATTGCTTGTCGCCGCATTGTGGTCCAGTCCCAGGGCCGCCGACATGCGCTGCTCGTCGAGGCCGATCACCTGCTGTCCCTTCACGACGAGGACGGGCACGACGATCTCGCCGGTGAGCTCGAGCACCTGCTTTCGCCAGTGGGGTTCCTTCGCGATGTTCCGATCCTCGAACTCGACCGAGTTCTGTGAGAGAAACTCCCTCACCCTGCAGCACTCCTGTCAAGTCGGGTCGGTGGTTCCATTGTTGAGGGTGTACAGGACGACGTCGCTTTTGGCACTCATCCGGGTCACGATAGCACAGGCCAAGTTGACTAACGAACGCTCGTTTTAGTCGCCGGTATCGATCCACTCCGGGAAGTCCGGCATGCGCAGGGGCCCAGCCAGCCGGCGCCCCACGGCGGCCGCCTGGGCAGGCGTTTGAGACTCGACCACGAAGTAGCCCGCGGCGCTTCCGGCCGCGGCCACAAGATCCGCCGCTCGCGCCTCATTGCCGCAGAGCAGCATTCCCGGCCAGCGGCC
>JBOHUP010000186.1:0-1648 GCA_050734615.1 Candidatus Dormibacteraceae bacterium
GTCCAGCAAAAGGCGCTCGTAGGCTTCGGGCGTCTCGACCAGGAACGACGTCATGTACTGGAAGTCCATGTTGACGCTGCGAATGCGCAGGCCGGCGCTGGGCACCTTGGCCCCGAACTTCAGCGAGATGCCCTCCTCAGGCTGGATGCGAAGCGTGATGGCGTTGGGGTCGAGCTCCTGGGTCGCCTGCCTGCCGAACGTGAGGTGCGGCGGCCGCTTGAACTGCACTCGAATCTCCGTCGCACGCTTCGGCAGCCGCTTGCCGGCGCGGATGTAGAAGGGCACATTGGCCCAGCGCCAGTTGTCCACGTAAAGCCGGAGGGCCGCGAACGTTTCGGTGAGGGAACCCGACCCGACGTTCTTCTCCTCCCGGTAGCCCACGACCTGCTCGCCAAGGACCCAGCCCTTGGTGTACTGGCCTCGCACGGTGGCATGCGCCACCTCCCCGTCGGTGATCGGCCGGATCGCGCGCAGGACCTTGACCTTCTCGTCGCGCACCGCGTTGGCCTCGAAGGCGAGCGGCGGCTCCATCGCGACCAGCGCGAGCAGCTGCAGCGCGTGGTTCTGCACGATGTCGCGCAGAGTGCCCGCCCGCTCGTAATACGCTCCGCGAAGCTCCACGCCGATCTCCTCGGCGGCGGTGATCTGCACCGAGTCGATGAGGTTGGAGTTCCAGACCGGCTCGAAGATCGAGTTGGCGAAGCGGAACGCCATGATGTTCTGGACCGTCTCCTTGCCCAGGTAGTGGTCGATGCGATAGACCGAGTCCTCGTGGAAGACTCCCTGCAGGACCCGGGTCAGCTCCCGCGCGGACTTCAGGTCGGATCCGAATGGCTTCTCAACGACGATACGGTGGTACCCGCTGCCAGCCGCCAGCCCCGCGGCCTTCAGCTGTTCGGTGATCGTCTCGTATGTCGGAGGCGGCGTGGCGCAATAGAAGATGCGATTGCCGGCGATATGGCGCGAGGAATCGAGCTCCACGAGCTTGCGCTGTAGCCCCTTGAAGTCGTCGATCTTGCCGAAATCGACCTTGAGGTAGAAGAGGCTGCTCAAAAAAGCGTCGAGCACCTTGGCGTCGACCGGTTGCGTGCGCGAGAACTGCTTGATCTTCTCGGTCGCGTGCCGGCGGAACGAGTCGTCCGTCATGTCGTCGATCGCCGCGCCCACGACGGCGAAACCCGCCGGGAGCATCCGCTGCTTGGCCAGGTTGTAGAGGGCCGGCAGCAGCTTGCGCCCGCTGAGGTCTCCGGTTGCTCCGAAAATGACCATGATGGAGGGATCCGCCACGCGGTAGTCGCGCAGGCCCTCAGCCAGCGGGTTCGCTGCCGTGGCTACGTTGGTGGCCAGCTGTCTCCCCCGGCTCTCACTTCTTCGCCTGGTCGCCCGGAGTTTCCTTCACCACCGCATGGCCGCCGAACTGGTTTCGCATCATCGCGAGCATGCGGTCACCGAACGTGTTCTCCATCCGGCTGCGAAAGCGGGCGAACAGCGACTCCGCGATGATCGGGATCGGCACCGCCTCGTCGATCGCCGCCTCCACCGTCCAGCGCCCCTCGCCAGTGTCCTCGACATAGCCCTTGATCGTCGAAAGCTCTGGATCGTCGGTCAGGCCTCGCGCGATCAGGTCGAGCAGCCAGGAGCGCACGAC
>JBOHUP010000187.1:0-1929 GCA_050734615.1 Candidatus Dormibacteraceae bacterium
GCGACCATCCAGGACCCGACCGCCCTGACCGAGCTTGCCTTCCGGAGGATCAAGGCGATGCTGCCGGCGTATTCGGAGCCGCCCGGCCGCAAGCCGCTGCGCCGCTTCCTGACCCATCTTTTCTAGCCCGCGCCGGCGAGATAGGCAACCTAAAATCGCCGCCACTTTGGTAAGGTGGCCCTTTTCCACCTACCTGAGCGGTCTTCAAGACGTCATCGCTCCGAGCTCAGGCCTGAACGTCGCCCCAGGGGTAGGGCGAGTCCAAGGAGGGGCACAGGGGCTTGTTTCCGTTGTTCCGGGCGGTGCTGGTGTGGGTCGTGATCCTATTGACCGTGATCCTGCCGCGCCTGGCGCCGCCGGCCCAAACCTACACGTCGGTCGCCGTGACCCAGCTCAGCTCGTACGAGCGGCTGTCGGTGGTCCAGCAAACCCGGACCCAACGCGTGCACGCTGCCCACATGGCCCAGTCACAGGCCTGGTCACAGGAGCTGAAGCAGGGGCTGGCGGACTATGCGGCCCAGCAGCAAGCCCTGGCCGCCGCCCAGGCCCAGGCGGCCGCGATCGCCGCCAGAAGCAACCACCCGCCTCCGCCGCCGGACATCGCCAAGGACATCACCGACGCCTTCAGCCCGCTGGGCGCCGCCGCGCTCCAGTGGGCGATGAACGTCGCCTACTGCGAGTCTCGGTATCACTACAACTCGGTGAACTCGACGAGTGGCGCCTCGGGCCTCTTCCAGTTCCTGCCCAGCACCTGGGGTGGTACGCCGTGGGCCAGCTACTCGCCTTTCGACCCGGCGATCAACGCGCTCGCCGCGGCCTGGCTGTACTCGCACTACGGCCCGGGCCGCTGGCAGTGCCAGGGCTAGCTTCGGGCCTCCGCGGAGTCAAGGGAGGTCAGCCCTCGGCGGTGACCGCGGTCTCCAGCTCGTAGATCGGCTGCGGGCTGGTGGCGCCTTTGAGCAGCATCGCGTCCAGGCCACTAACCTCGATCCCGGGCGGCAGCTCCTCTCGGGTAGCCTCGGAGAGCAGGACACGCGCGGGCCGCACCTTCGAGAGGTAGGCGGCGTTGTTGACCGGTACACCGATCAGCGTGAACTCGAGCCGGCGCTTGGAGCCGACGTGACCGGCCACGACCTCACCGGTGTCGAGGCCGATTCCCACCGAGATCGCGGGCTTGCCGTGCGCCACCAGCTCCCGGTTGAGGCGGTCGATCTCTCGGACCATGCCCTGAGCCGCCTTGAGCGCCTGCTCGGCGTGGTCGTGCATCGGGTTGGGGGCGCCGAAGGCGACCAGCATCCCGTCGCCCTGGAACTTGTCGATGTTGCCGCCATGCGCCAGAACCACCTCGATCATCCGCCGGAAATATTCGTTGAGAAACTCGACGAGCTCTTCGGCTCCCATGCTCTGCGACAGTCGTGAGAACCCGGCGATGTCGGAGTTCAGGATGGTGACCTTGCGTCGCTCGCCGGCCAGCATCATGGTGTCCGGCTCGGCGTGCGCGAGCACGTAGTCCGTGACCTGCTTGTTGACGTGGAGCTCGAAGAGCTCGCGCAGGAACTCGGACCGCTGATACTGGCGCGCGTTGTCGATGGCGATCGCGGCCAGGTCCGAGATGGCCTGCAGGAACTCCTTGTCCTTCTCCTCGAAGATCGCCGCGCGAAACGGGTTGTCTACGTATACCGCGCCGATCACCTTGTCCTTGGTGACCAGGGGCACGGCGATGATCGACCGCAGGTTCTGGAGGATCACCGACTGCTTGCCCTTGAACCGGTCGTCCAGGCTTGCGTCAGTCGAGACGACGGCCTGACCGGTCATGACCACCTGCTCGATCACCGTGCGCGAGCCAAGGAACTGCCGGGTCTTCTCCGGGTCGGATTCGCCGCTTGACATCTGCACTGCCATGGCACCACCGGCCGGATCGACCAGCAC
>JBOHUP010000188.1:0-5188 GCA_050734615.1 Candidatus Dormibacteraceae bacterium
GGATAAAAGACCGAGAAGTGCCGCCCGATGATTTCGTCCGCTTGATAACCCTTGATGCGCTGCGCCCCGTCGTTCCAGCTGGTGACGCGGCCGTCGGCGTCGAGCATGAAAATCGCGTAGTCGACGACTGCAGACACGAGCAGCGCGAACCGCTCCTCGCTGAGCGAAAGCTCGTCGGCTGCGCGCCTTTCGCGGCTGACGTCCGAATTGATCTCCAGGATCGCCTCCGGTTGACCCGAGGCACTGGTTTGGAGTCCCCATCGGGCCACGACCGTGACCCACGTGCCATCCTTTCGGCGCTGCTGGAGCTCGCCTTCCCACCGTCCGCTCCTTTCCAGCTCTCGCTCGATCTGCTCGAGTGGAATCGGATACCGGGACGATAGGAGATCGGCCGGTGACCGGCCTATCGCCTCCTCGCGGGCGAACCCGTACAGCCGCTGCGCGCCGTCGTTCCAGGACGTGATGACCCGGTCACGAAAGCTCCGCACGAACATCGCGTCGAACGCGAGGTCGACGAGCTCATGCCGCTCCCCACGTGCGCCGGCGCCCAGCCCCCCCGAAACCCTGGCCGTCAAGGCTTTACGAATGTTACCGGACGCTTCAGACTTCGCTCTTCTGCCTGCCGTAGGACCGATCTCAGTAACCGCGCTAGGCCGCTTCCACCCAGTGCGACACGATTCGGTCCAGGTCGGCCGGGTTGGTCCCGGCCTTGACCAGGTACTCCTTGGCGCCAAGGCTGAGACTCTGGCCGACCAAGCCCGGCTCGTCGTAGTTCGAGAGCATCACCACAGGAATCGACCTGCTGCCCTTGACCGAAGCCAGATTTCGCAATACCTCGATGCCGTCCATGTTGGGCATCCGGATGTCGAGGAAGACGATGTCCGGTCGGTTAGTCAAAGCTGCTTTCAGCCCGGAGAGGCCGTCGTTGGCGACCTCCACCTGGTGTCCGGCGCGCGACAAAGCCAGGCGATACATGTCGGCGACGATCCGGTCGTCATCTATGACCAGCACTTTGGCGATGGCAGCCCTCCTCGCCCCATCATTGTGACCGAAATTGGCGACCGCTTCGTTCGCCAGCGGCACCACGAGCGCTCTCATGGCACGCTTGACCTCGAGCCACCTTTAAGCAGGCTTCCGACCTCGGGTGGCGCGGTCGTCAGGCCGCTGGTACCGGTGTTCTCCACCATGCTTATGCGAGGGGTGATGGCGGCGCGAACATCGCGATTGGCTTTACCGACTTACAGGTCAGGGCCGTGCTCGTATATAACCGTACGGGTATAATGCGGCTATGACAAGAGCGGAAGTTGCACTTCGCCTCAGCCAGGCTCGGGCACGCAGCGGGTTAACGCAAGCCGGATTGGCTGCGGCGATGCGCATCAGCCAACCGTCAATCGCCCGTGCGGAGTCTGGCTACCGGATGCCATCGATCGAGTTCATCGACCGATGGGCAAAGGCAACAGGCAAGCCGATTACGCTCAAGCTGGGCGACGACAAGGCGACATTGCCGAGTCGATCAGATCGGCGACGGATGGTTCGGTCAGTACTCGGTGCGGGGCGGTTCAATCCATGGGAACGAAAGCCTTCACGAGTAGAGGCCGATCTTCTTGAAAAGGCCGGTCTGAACCGAGCCTACTTTGACCAGCTGAGGTCGCCTGTTGGCCGATCGAGACGCCAAACTCAGGCGAGCTAAAGCACTCCTCGGCCGGATCCGCAGGAACAAAGCCCGACTTCGCGAGCGCCTCCTGTTGGCTGCTGCCGTCACTGCGGTTTACGGGCGGCGTCCAATCGTCGTAGGCGGCACGGCCGAAGAGTACTGGGCTGGCGGGGAGTATCACCCGACCGACCTTGACTTGTGTCCGCGGCCTTCACCACAAGACATCCAGGCGTTACAGGACCTGGGCTTGCGTAAGGTCGGCCGGCATTGGGTCCGAGATGACCTGCCAGTCGCACTCGAGTTCCCTGGGTCCGGTGATGACATCGAACGAACAGTGGACGAGGTTGTCAGCGGCGTTGCCGTCAGCATCATCAGCTGCGAGGACCTTTACCTAGACCGCATTCGACAGGCGACTGCTTCCTGGCCGGGAGAGGACGTCAGCTTTGATGCTGCGTTTGAGGTCGCGATCACCAACTACGCCCAAATTGACTGGCCGTACGTGCGCGCTCGAATCGCGAAGAGCGAGAGGTCTGAGCCGCGTACTGGACCAATGATGGCTGCAGTGAATCGCCGCGTTCGATCGCGAGCGCGTCAAGCCAACCTCAGACAAACCCGCCGGCGCTCGGCACGAGCCCGCACCCATCCCTGATCGTCTCTCACCGACGCGGCGCCTATGTCAGGTGCTTCAATCGGCCCTGGCCGTTGCGTACCGCGGGCGCCCGGTGGGGCGGTAGACATGGATCGCTATACCGCTCGGGTTGGCCCGCGATTCGACCAGTTCTGTGGTAGACGGTCGAGTCTTCGTCAAACGCGCGCACGATCTGCCTCAGGCGAAGGCGACCGACTTGGCGCCGGCAACAACTTCTTCCACAACTTTGGCGGCTCCGACAATGACCACGCCCTCTGCCAGCTGGTCTTCGGTAATGCCTCGCGGTTTGGCGCAGGCGCCGCAGAGCCACACCTTGCCGTGGTTGGCGATGAACTCAGCCATGAGATCGCGAAGCTTCGGCAAACCTGTCGCTTCGACTCCCTCGCTGCCGCCTTTGCACCCGAGTCGAACTGCCTCGATCGTGCAAAGGACGACGGCATCCTGTCCCGTCGTGGCCGCGATGTTGGCGGCGACGAACGGCAGTGTTGCCCTCTCCGGGTCTTCACGGCCCCAGGTGCAGTTGAAGATGAGCTTCTCGTTCATTTTTGTCTCTCCACAGTGATGGTGAGGCGCCCGTCGTCGTGCGCCTCGGTTGACGTGATCCGCTGCCCCAGCAACCTTGCCAGTGAAGGCAGATCCTCTTTGGCGGCCGGGTCGCTGACGACGACCTCCAGCGACCCGCCTATCGGCACATCGGCCATCCGGCGCCGAAACTCCTGAGCCAGGCCATCGGCGCAGCCCATGGCGCCGGCCTCGAAGACCTGCATCGGGCCTGCAGCGACGCCGGGCTCTGGTTGGAAGCCGGAACAGAGGAGGTCGATTCGCTCGATGCCGTGCGGCCCGAGATCCAGGTAGGCGACCTGCTCGATGACCTCGTGGGAGCCACCATCCCGGACGACGCTGAACCGCCAGCTGAGGCGCTGTCGCCGCCCGACCGTCTCCTCGCCCGAGGACGTGAGGTCGAAGACGGATGCCGACCCGAACCAGCTCTTGATGCGACCAACCACGTTATCTCTGCCCGCGTACTCCTCCAGCCCGTGTGGAAGGAGAAACCGAGCGTGGGCGTCGCTTGCAAGGGAGGCTGTCAGGTGCTCGAAGTCCCGGGCGGCCAGCAACTCTACGAACCTCCCGGCCGTTGTGCCATTCATCGTGTGCTCCTTTCTCACGGCTCGAGGAGCATCGTATGAGGGACCAATCCGGATGTCGTCGGGGGTTCGCCCTACAAATCGAAGGGCTCGAGCGTCTCCAGAAGTCCGTGCTGCATGGCAAAGAGGGTGACGGTCGAGCGCGTCGACGCTCCGGTCTTTGAGTAGATGCGTTCGATATGGGTTCCAGCGGTCTTGGCGGTGATTCCGAGAGCCTGCGCAGCCTGCCTATTGGACGCACCACGGGCAATGAGAATCAGCACCTCAAGCTCTCGAGGAGTGAGTCCGGCCGGTCCGGTTTGGCGCTTGCCCAAACTCTGTCCCGCACCGGCCAAGACGGCGTCCACGGCGCCGGCATCGAGATGGCCCGCGCGAACCTCACCCCGAAGCTCGGTCGTGGCCTGCTTGGCTGTCATCGCTGGTCGGTACGAGCGCGGCTCGGTCATTGCGCGATAGGCGCAGGCGGCTGCGAGCAGCCTTCCAGCGACGGGGATGGCCGGTCCAGCGAGACCGCGGTGATAACCGGATCCGTCGCAGCGTTCGTGTGCCAACGACGCTATGGCGCCAAGCCTGGCCAGGGCCGGCGGGCGGGCCAGCATCCGCTCGGTGTAGTAGGCATGCATCCTCATCCGCTCCGACTCCGACTTCGACAATGGACCTGCTTTGTCGAGAATCGATGCGGGGACGCCATGCAAACCGATGTCATGCAGCAGACCCGCCCGGCGCACGGTCGCGATCTCCGCGGCCGGCCGGCCGGCGGATGCCGCCGCTCGAGCCGCGAGGTCGGCCACGCCGCGCGAATGCCCAGATCGCGCCGGCGACCGAAGGTCGGTGAAGTCGGCGATCGCTTCCAGCGCCTCGTCAAGTTCGCGCTCGCTGAGGTGGTGTTGCAACGCGGGTTCCTCCGCGATGAGAGAGTTCCAATCAGCCTCGGCTGCTAGATCGCCAAGCACGTCGGTGGCGACTGCGCAGAACGCATCGACCAGCGAAGGATCAAACTGCCTGCCGCGCCGGTCACGGGCCACCTCCACGGCGGCATCGGTCCCCTGGGCACGGTGGAACACCTCGACCGTATCGGCAAGATGAAAGAGACGCATGGCAAGGGCAATTGACTCGCCACCGATGCCGCTGGGGACCCCTTTGCCGTCCCATCGCGCAAAGAAGTGCTGGAGCGGGTCGCGCACGTCGGAGCCGAGACCGATTCGCTCCGCCATCCGCCCAGTCGTCAGGCAGTGGGACAGCATGCCCCGCTCGATGGCGGCGCTTCCCGCCACAACCATGTTGGCGGCGAGGCGCACACGGTGCATGGCCGGTTTGCCGGCGCCCGCGTGGCGGAGCATGAACCCGAGCATCGGAAGGCCGGTCAGGTCGACAAGGTAGCTATCGCCGCGGTAGGCGATGTCGTCACCGAACCAGGCCGCGACTTCGGGTGTGTCCGCGACGCAGCCGACCCAGCCGAGGGTGGCCACGTAGTACAGCGAACCCCGCTGGTCGCGTTCAAGGCCGACGTGCTCACCGAGACGAGCGGCGATGAGCCACGAGCGCAGGACGTGCTCCATCGGCTGCCCCAAGCCCAGGTCCATGGCCAGCGAGAACGCAGCGAGGAGCTCCGCAAGCCGAAGTCCCGAATCTCGTTCGCTCGCTTCCACGGCCACAGCTTACTGTCGGGTTGGGGCGGTTTGGCTGCCCGCGAATTGTCGGGTGAACCCCCGATGGCTGTGACCTGCCCTATCCGCATAC
>JBOHUP010000189.1:0-2906 GCA_050734615.1 Candidatus Dormibacteraceae bacterium
GCAGGTGTTTTCGCGCGAAACTCGGTGGCCGGGGCAGACCTGGTCGACTGGCTGCGCGGACTAGTAAGCCTGAGGAGGCCAGGCGCATCTGACAGCTAAAACCTGATCCGAAGTTGGACCAAATTTAAGGGCCCAGACAGGCATGGGACATGGCGAATGGTTCTCCGAGCTCGACGCCCCACTCCCTCCTTCGTCGCACCAGCCGGCGACGCGGTGCTCAAGGTTGCCTGGCAGGGGGATGACGAGTCTCTGCATGAGGCCGACGCGCTCGAGCTCTGGGATGGCGATGGTGCGGTCCGCCTCCTTCGCCGGTCGGGGAGCGCACTCCTCGAGGAGCGTGCGATGCCGGGAGATGACCTCTCCGCGCTGCCTGACGATGAGGCCACCGCGATCGCGGTCGACCTGTCATCCCGGCTGTGGCGTCGCGCGAGGCCGCCGTTTCGGCCCGTTGCGCCGGAGGTGGTGCGCTGGCTCGATGAGGCGGAGCGCAAAGGGAGCGACCTCGCACCGCTCGCCCGCGAGTTGCTTGCCGAGCTCGACCCCGGTGCGGACTGGCTGGTCCACGGCGACTTCCACCACCACAACGTCCTTCGCCACGGCGAGCGTTTCGTGGCGATCGATCCGAAGCCGTACCTCGCCGACCGCGAGTACGACGTGCCCTCGTTCCTCTGGAACCCGATCGGCAACCAGATGGAGGACCGCGAGCAGACGGACCGCCGGATAGCGGCGTTCGTAAAGGCGGGCCTCGACGACTTCCGGATCCGCGCCTGGACGGTGATAAGAGGCGCGTACTTGCGGCCCGGCTGCGCAACCCGGATCTGGACGTTGCTCAATAGGCGTTCGACCCCCTCGTGAGATGGCGCGGTCTCCGGCCACTGCGCGGTGTGGGATTCAGAAATCGTGTCGAACTCCGTGCCGCATATTGAGGTGACCCTGCGCTTTCGGCACCATAGGAACTCGCGCCAACTTCCTCGATCTATACGCCTTTAGGAAATACTGGGCAGCTTTGAGAGTCGAGGTCAGGCTTCTCCTTGGCGGAAGGGCTAGAACTGCTCGGAAGGCTGCAAGGGCCCTGCCGGTGGCAGGCTGGCTGGAAATGCATAGTGGGCCGCTTTTTGATGACCCGGCAGAACAGGCCCGAATCCGTTGTCGTCGTCAAAGAATTACCCTCCCCTGGGCGTGGTGAAGGCGGCAAAACCGCAGGCTCATGACGTGACTCGAATCAATCGACGAGCTCACGACGCATCGGGGATGGGCGTCCAGAACCAACCAGCAGAGGGGAAATCAGCAGGTAGCTCAACAGGAGCCCGACCACGCCCGCCTCGACAATTGCTCCGGTCCAGATTGGTAGAGACCAGTGCACACCCTTCAGAGAAGCGAGGGCGGCGAAGTAGACAGAGTAGGTGACCACCGGCGTCAGGAACGCGAAGAGCCGCAGCGAGGCAAGGTCTCCCGCTCGCGGCCGCAGCCCGACGTTGAGGAGATCGATCAGCAAGCCGGTCAATGCGCCGAGCACCACCACCGAGAAGACGGGGGAGCTCGCGGCCAGCACGGCGCCGAGACCATCGGTGACGCCTAGGAGAACGGCGAAGGTTCCGAATGGAAGCCGCCAGCGTTTGACCGCAACCAAGACGACGCCCATCAGGATGGCCGACTGGATCAGGATGTCCGCCACTCCCGACCCCCGAATGAAGTCGTCGCTATGGGGGAGGTCAGCCAGGGAATGAACGATGGGATGGGCGTACTGAGTAAAGAAGACGAGAAAGGCCATGAGATAGGTAAGCGAAAGGATGGCCGGCGCCATTAGGATCCAGCGACTTCGCACGTCAGAGGGCGTCTTGAAACTGGCTGCCCGCAGCGGTCCAGTAACCATGAGCAGAGCTCCCAGGCCGAGCATGAGATGGGTTGGACTGAAGAGGGCCTCGATCGAGCGCTCGATGCCGAACAGGGCATGCCAGGTGAGGTCGAGGACACCCGCGACGGCGAAGATGCCGGCACCCACCAGCGAGAGTGCATAGCCGGCGGGAACCGTCAGCCTCCATGGCAGGTCGGGCGCTCGGTTCCTCAGCGCGGTGATGACCAAGAACAGGGCCAAGCTGGCGTAACCGGAGTACAACACAGCGTGCCACGGGGTGAAGATCGTCTCCAGGCGGGCGATGTGGTTGTGCGCCCAGCCGTCCAAATAGACCCCACCCGTCAGCCAGCTGGCCAGCAGGATCGCCAGGCGGTCGTACCAGACCCCCGAGGGCCTTTCTTGGGTCGCTTGCATTTGCGGTTGGTTACCCGCCAAAACGTCGTTCACGGGAGCTTGTTCGAACAGGGTGCCGCTGCTACCAGGCCGGCTTGCCATGCTGGTCTCCTCTCGGTTGCGGGGTGGAGGCGGCCGCGGCTGTCTTCTGCGAGGTGGCTTCCGCGGCCGCCGTTATCAACGAGGTGTTTCGCGCTCGGAACGCCGACCATCGGCCCGGTGTCCCGACCGGGAGGGCCGGCGAGGACCGCCTCGACGATGCGTGCCAGTGGTCCGTCCCCACCCCACTGCGAGCGGGATAGGGACGGGGGGGAAGGGGTGTCAGCCGTTACCGTCACCATCGCTTGGAGTGCCGTTGTTGTCGCCATCGTGGTCGTTGAAGGCCGGCACCGGCGCGGCGGTTGGCGATGACACGGGCGCGACGCTTGGCGATGCCGCGGCCTGTTCGCTGGCTGCGTCCGGGTCGGTGAGCGACGGCGTGGCCGCGAACCATTCACCGCCGATTCCCTGGCCGCTCGTGTCGCCGGCCTTCTTGTCTCCGGCGAACCGATAGAGCGGGCGATCGTTGTATCGCACCTGGTCGCCGCCGTCCGGCCGCATGACTGTCGTCAGCTTGGTGCTGAGGTCGCCACTTGCGGTTGGAACCGCGTTGTCAAGC
>JBOHUP010000190.1:0-13885 GCA_050734615.1 Candidatus Dormibacteraceae bacterium
TCTTCATGGGGTCCTTCACTCGGAAACCTCCTTGACGCGCGTGACGCGACCTTCAAACCTGCGCACGACCTCGCGCACGAAAGGATCGTCCTCCGGGCTCGCGGACGTTCGCGGCCCCGTCTTCGCCGGCTCGGTCTCGCGCAAACGGTAGTCGACGCTCACACCATCCCCGAGCCATGCGCGTACGTGGGGCAGCAACTGCGCCGACTGCTCCTGCGCCTTCTTGTGATGGAACCCGTAGCGGAACCACAGGATCAGCGTCTCCCCCTCGACCTCCGGCTGAGCGTCGAGATAGGCCGCGCGGACCGTGCGGTTCAGCTGGTCGAGAACCCCGGACCAACCGGCGATATTCTGCGGAGATGCAGCCTGGGCAGCCGGGGCCGCCGTAACCGGGACGGGCTGAGGTGCCGGGGGCTTGTCGTCCTCGCCACCCTTCGGTGCAGTCGAGGCTTGCCCCGCGGGCGGCGCGTAGCCACCTGCCGCCGGCGGCACGGAACCACCTGCCGCCGCCGGCGCCTCGACGCCGGAGTCCACGGCCAGGCGCACCAGCGTGGCCTCGACCAGGAATCGCGGCTCGGCGTGGCGGCGGACCTCGCCATCGAGGTGCAGCAGCGCGTCGAGCACGCCGGACAGCCGGCGCGCGCTCGCCAGGTCTTTGGTGCCGAGGGCGGCGAGCAGCCGGTCGCGACAGCCTTCCATCAGTCCGCGCACAACCTGCCGCAGCTCTGCCCCCACCGAGTAGACGAGGTTGAGCTCCGCCAGCGCCTCCGAGGCACGCCCCGCGAGCACGTCGTCGAGCAGTGAGTCCAGCAGGCGTGGATCGGCGATGCCCAAAAGCGAGCGCGCGCCCTCGAGAGTGATCGGGCCCACCGCTAGGGGGACCAGCTGGTCCATCAAGCCCACCGCGTCACGCATCGAGCCCTGGGCGGTGCGCGCGATGAGCTGCATCGCGTCGGGATCCACGTTCACTCCCTCGGCCTTGGCAATGTGCGTCAGCCTCGAGACGATCTGCTCTTCGCTGTGGCGGCGGAACACGAAGTGCTGGCAGCGGCCGACCACCGTCAGCGGCATCTTCTGCGCGTCCGTCGTGCACATGACGAACACCGCATGCGGCGGCGGCTCTTCAAGGGTCTTCAGCAAGGCGTTGAACGCGTCGGGGGTCAGGCCATGCGCCTCGTCGATGATGTAGACCTTGTACGGCCCGCGCGCCGGCGTCAGGTTCACCTTTTCGCGCAGGTCGCGAACGTCGTCGATGCCGCGGTTCGACGCGGCGTCGATCTCGATGAGATCGAGCGCCGACCCGGCGGTCATCTCCACGCACGACTCGCATTTGTTGCACGGCTCAGCCGAGTCGCGCGGCCGTCCGCTGCAATCGAGCGCCTTGGCGAGCAGGCGCGCGGCGGAGGTCTTGCCCGTGCCGCGGCTGCCGCTGAACAGGTAGGCGTGGGCGACCCGGCCCGAGATGATCGCGCCCTGCAGGGCTCGCGACGCCGCGTCCTGGCCGACCAGGTCGGCGAACGTCTGCGAGCGGTACTTGCGGTAGAGGGACTGGTATTCAGGCATCGGTGTTCTTGATGGCCGCGCACCCCCGCTTCGATCGAAGACCCCCAGCTCGCACCGCGGTTCGCGGCTCAGGCCCGGATGGCTGCGGCACCCCCAGGTTCTCTCCTTACCGCTGCTTCCTTCCGGACCTGACGGGGTTCGGAGACCCGAGCTGCGCAGGTCCCAACCTTCAACGCCGTTTGCCGCGGCCAGGCGTGAGAACCCAGACCTCAGCGCGGGAATTCGGTCCGGCTAAGGCGGATTGCCGGTGCAGGGTACCGCCAGCACCCCACTTAGCGCGACCACCAAGCATCTTACCCGGGCTCGGGCGCCGCGACCGGTCGCCGGGAGACCCACGCCAGGTGGACGAAGGTAGCCACGGCCGTGATCGGAATCACCACCTCGGCCGCGGTGACCAGGCCGCTCGAGTCCTGGTTCAGTCCGCGGAATAGACATACCCCACCGATCAGGATGAGGATGAGCGAGGTCGAGACCTGCCCGGTCAGCGTGTGGCGCAGCTCCGGACGCCGATGCATCGCGATCAAGACCGCGCCGCCGAGGGCGGGCACCAGGTAGCGCGCCACGACGACCGCTGCCAGCCACAGCGGAAACGCCCCGCCCGCGCTCAACCCCACGGTGACAGCGCCCATGAAGATCCCGTCGACGACGGGGTCCAGGCCTCCGCCGAGGGTCGAAGGCCGCTCGAACCGTCGAGCCACGGTGCCGTCGACCAGGTCGCTCAGGCCCGCGATCGCGATCGCGACCGCAAGAAAACCGAGCCTGCCCGGCGAAAGCGAGTAGGCCAGCGCCGGAGCGGCAAGGTAGGCGCGGGCCAGCGAGACCTGGTTCGCCTCGCCGGGGATGAAGACGCCGGCGATCGCGGCAGCGACGAACCACACCGCATACAGCGGCCGCGGCCCCGGCGGATGGGTCGCGAGGATCCACACCAGGCCGGCGGCCAGGTAGATCGCCCCCGCGATGAACCCCGGCCTGCTCGGTCGCATGCCCTTAGTGTGGGGTCGGCGGCGGGCTGGGCCTGGGTGAGGCCGTCGCGGGGGGCGCGGGACTCGCCGCGGGAGCCTTGTACGGTGGCGCTCCCGGAGGCGGGTTGGCGCCGCACGGGTATGGCGGCTCGCCGGTGCCCTTGAGGAAGATCTCGCTCACGCCGCCGGTCGAGACGTAACCGCCGTCGTACGTGCAGACCTGCCTAGTCACGACGCCCGCCGGCTGGGCCCACATGGCCGGCCACGGGTGAGTCGAGTAGTACTGCTCGAGGAACGGCTTCCACACGGTTATCCCCACGTTCTCGCCGAACAGCACCGAGGTCGGGCATTCCCAGCCCGACGGCGGGAAGTTCGTCGCGAGATAGGCGTATCCCGATTTGCAGGTGGGTCCGGCATCGATGTGCATCAGCGATGCGGCCACCGCCAGGTTGGGCGTATAGCCGATGAAGATCGAGCCGGTGTATGCCTCGGTGGTCCCGGACTTGCCGGCCACCGGCTTGCTGCCCAGGCCGCCGAGGTAGAGCTTCACCGGACCCCGCAGCAGGTCTGTCATCACATACCCGAGCTCGGGGCTGATCACCTGCGTCCGCGGAGCATTGGGGTCGAGCGCCTCCAGCACCTTGCCGTTGGCGTCGGTGACGCGAAGCACCGCGTGCGGGCTGATCCGGTATCCGCCGTTGTCGAACGCGGAGTAGGCCGCCAGGTGTTCGGCCATGGAGATCGGGTCGTGGCCGAGAGTGGTCGCGACGCCGTCCGGATTCTCGATCTGGGCGGTGACACCCAGGTTGTGCATCAACCCGATCACCCGAGCGCCGCCCTCCTGGGCGTATGTCCAGAGCGCGGGCAGGTTGCGCGACTGGGCGAGCGCGGTTCGCAGGGTGATGTATCCCTCGTGCTTCCCGTCCCAATCGTTGAAGGTGTGGCCGCCGATGACACCCGTCTGATCGTTCAGCAGGCTGGCCGGCGTGACCAGGCCCGCCTGCAGCGCCGCGGCGTACGTGTAGAGCTTGAACGACGAGCCGACGCCGCGCCAGCCCAGCGGGTCCATACCGGTCAGGTTGATCTGGCCTCGGATCGCGGCGTTGTTGTAGTCGGCGCTGCCGACCATCGCCAGGATCTCCCCGTCGCCGGGGTTCATCACGAGCATCGCGCCGGTGTTGACTCCGCGCCTGGCGTAGGTGCTCACCCCGGCCTTGACCCATTTGTCCGCCATCGCCTGCGTGGTCAGGTCGAGCGTCGTGGTGATTCGCAAACCGCCTTCGTACAGGGCCTGCTCTCCGTACCGCTGCGTGATGTACTGCTCGATGTAGTCGACGAAGTGGGCCGTCAGCGGGTTGTGCTGCGCCGGGAGCGCGTTATGAGCGGCGACCATCTTGGCGACAAGGTCGCTCCTGTAAATGCTGTCAGCGGCGCTCGCGCTGAGATCACCGACCGCGACCAGGCTGTCCAGCACCTCTCGCCAACGAAATTTCGCGGCCGCCAGCTGATCCGGCGTGCCGAACGGGTCGTAGTCGGCCGGAGCCTGCGGCAGGCCCGCGAGGAAGCTGGCCTGGGCCCAGGTCAGGGCAGAGGCGTGGACCTGGAAGTAGGTCTCGGCTGCCGCCTCCGCGCCCCATGCGCCGTCGCCGTAGTTGATGCCGTTCAGGTAAAGCTCGAGGATCTGTCCCTTCGAGTAGCGCCGCTCCATCTCCTCGGCCAGCAGCAGCTCGCGGAACTTGACGCTGATCGTGCGGTTCATCGCCTCCTGCGTGTCGAGGACCTCGTTCTTGACCACCTGCTCGGTGATCGTCGACCCGCCGAGCGTGGCCGAATGATGAGTGAGGTCGTACGCGATGGCGATCGCGAGGCGCCGGTAATCGACGCCCGAATTCTGGTAGAAGGTGCGGTCCTCGGTGGCGATGGTGGCCTGCTGCAGCGTCGTGCTGATCTTGGCGAGGGGGACGACCGTGCGGTTCTGGTGGTAAAGCGCCTCGATCAGGTTTCCGTTGCGGTCGAGGATGCGCGTGGTCTGCGTGAAGTTGGCGGCCTGGATGGCGTCGATCGACGGCAGGTCGCCGGCAAAGTAGTCGACGATGCCGACGGTCGCCCCCGTTCCGATCAGGCCCATGACCGAAACGACGATCAGCACCACGAGGGAAAACCGCATCAGCCAGTGATGCGATACGTGCTGGTGGGGGCGTCGCGGACGGGCTCGAGCCCGGGCGCGAGTCCTTTTACGCGGTCCCTTCGCGCTCACGGCGAATCGTCAAAGCTCAAAGGGAGCAGGGGTCGGCGGGCCAAGGCGTGACCTCCAGGGACGTTTTCTGCGACGTAGGCTGCGTTCGCTGGCTGGAGTTTACGCGGAGGCGCCGCGGTGGTGCGCCGGGTTAGCGCAGGCCGAGCGCTTCCGCGCCCTGGTTCGCCAGGCCCAGGATCGGGCTGCCGAAAAGCCCGTAGGCGGCGATCACGAAGCACAGGGCGACCGCCCCCATCGTGGACAGGCGCGTCAGCACGGGCAGGGCGGCGGCCTGCCCACGGCGGCTCTCCTCCAGCGGGCTCTGGACATAGACGACGCGCAAGGTCGCGACGGCGGCGGCCAGGCTGATGATCCAGCCGAGGATCCCCACTGCCAGAAGGGCGAAATGCCCGCTCTGCGCCAGTGCCGCGGCGACCGCGAACTCGCCGAACGACCCAGCGAGCGGCGGCGCGCCGGCCAGGGAGAGCATCACGAGTGAAAGCGCGGCCGCGCGAGCCGGCCGCAGGCTGCCCAGGCCCGCGATCGCCGCCTCCCCTCCCTCGGCTCGCCCCAGCACCGCGGGACCGCACGTGGCGGCCACGGCGAACGCGCCGAGCAGGAACAGCGCGGCGCCCACGCCCGTGCGGTAATGGGTCACCAGTCCCGCGGCGACCCACCCGACCTGTCCCGCGGCGAGGTAGGCCAGGCGAGCCCTCGGTGCCTTGACGGCAAGGGCGGCCGCCCCGCCGCCGACCATCGCCACCGCGGCAAGCACCTCGAGATATGGCGAGAAGGCGGCCGGGACCGGAACCAGCATGGCCGCGAGCTTGATCGCGACGACCGCCGCGGCCGCGGCGACCAGCCCGAGCACGAGGCCCGCCCCGAGAGGCGATGCGCCGACACCGGCCGGCAGGCCCGCCAGCTGAAACGGCGCCAGGCTCGCCCGGATCGCGAGCCCGCTGACGACGAGAAGGACGGGAATGGCCAGGGGGAGCGTGGGCGAAGTGTTGAGAAGGACGGCGCGGACCGCGCCGATGTCGGCGTTGCCCGTCGTGGCGTAAAGGTAAGCGAGTCCCATCAACAGCAGCGCGCTCGCCAGCCCGCCGGCGATCAGCAGGCGCAACCCGAGATCCGGCCGGCGCAGCGACACCATCACCACGCCAGCCGTCGCGGCCAGCTCGAGGCCGGCCCACAGGGCCACCAGGTCTCCGGCGGACGCGGCGACCATCACCCCGAAGGCGGCGAGGAGGGGCATCGCGATGGCGATCGGCGTCGAATCCTCGGTTGTCCAATCGGCGGTCGCCACCGCGAGCGCAGCAGCCAGCAACACGGCAGCCTTCGCGAAGAGCGCAAAGCGGTCCTGGATGAAAGCCCCACCGAAATAGCTGCCCAGGGTCGCCCCCACCCACAGCTCGAGCGCAAATGCGACCAGCACCCCCGCGGTGGCCAGGGCGGGCAGATACCGGCGTGAGCCGGCCGAGATCCACGAGAAGCGGCCCGCGAGGAGGGTCAGCACCGCCCCCGCGACCACCAGCGCTTCGGGAACGAGGACTGCGTTCCTCACTGGGGTGTCGGCCCCGTGTACGGCGAGGCCATGTCGGAGACGCCGGCCGCCAGCACGTTGACGAGGCCAGGATCGAACAGCGGCGTATCGGTGCCGGGGATCTTCGGTCCGCTTGGGAACAGCCCGACCCACAACAGGCCGCCGGCCAGCAGCGCGAGGTACCACGTTTCGCCCAGCGACGAGTCGGAGACTCCGGGCGCGTCGGGATTGGGCGGCCCGAACAGGACATTTCGGAGCAGGGAGGCCAAGGCGACGGCGCCCACCGCCAGGCCCAGCGCGACGGCAAAGGCGCCGATCGGCTGGTTCTTGAACGCGCCGAAGAAAGTCATCAGCTCGGCCGGGAAGGTGGCCATGATCGGCACGCCGAGGAGGGCAAGCGCGGCGATGATCATCACCCAAGCAAGGGTGGGCGTGCGCGGAGCAAGACCGCTCAGAACGAGCAGGCTGCGCGACTGCGCGCGCTCAGACAGGGTCGAGCAGACCCCGACGATCAGCGCGGCAGCCAGGCCACCGGCAAACAGCGAGAGAACGCTGCCCGCGATGCCGAGCGGTGAAAGCGCGGCCAGCCCCAGGATCGTGACCCCGCCGGGGATCATCGCGAGGTAGGCGGCCGTCTGGCGGATGTCGACCGTTCTCAGCGCGGCCAGCCCGCCGTAACCGACCGTGAGCGCCGCCATTGCCGCCAGCAGCGGCGACAGGAGGTACGCGGCCGTGGGTTCCGCGGCCACGAGGGTGCGGAGCAGCAGGAACGCGCCAAGCCTCGAGGCGGCGCCGGCGACGATGACCGATACGCCGACAGGCGCTTCGGCGCACACGTCGCGAATCCACCCGTGCAGCGGAAAAAGCGGCAGCCGGGTCGCCGCGGCCAGGATCATCAACAAGCCGACAGCCATCTGCACGCGCGACCCGACGGTCGCCTTCAGCAGGACGTCCATGTCGAAGCTCGTGCCGCCGGTGACCGCATAGAGCGTGAGCACCCCGACCAGCAGGGCCCCGGTGCCCAGGCCCCAGTAGCCGAGGAGCCGCCAGGCCGCGACCTGCCTTCTCGATCCGCCCCAGCCGTAGACGAGCAGGGCGAGCGGGATCGAGGCGGCGCCCCAGAACAGGACCAGGACGAACAGGTCGTGCGCGACGATCGCGCCGTTCACCGCGGCCTGCGTCAGGAGCAGCAGGCAGAAGTACGAGCGGACGCGCTCGCGGATCCCCAGCGAAGCCAGCACCGAAGCGATGCCGATGAGCCCGGACAGCATGAGCATCACCATCCCCGGCCCGTCGACACCCAGGTGATAAGTGACGCCGAGGCTCGGCAGCCACGGCACCTTCTCCTCGTACTGCATGGTCGGGAGAACTGACTGGAACTGGCTGTAGGCGATGAAGAGGACGAACAGAAGACCGAGGTTGGTGAAGAACGCGATCTGCTTGATGAGCACGTCATAACGTCCGCGCGGATTCGGCAGGACGGTGAGTGCCGCGGCGACGACGACCGGCACCCAGATGGTCAGGCTGAGGAGGAGCGACGACGAGAAGATGCCCGCCCCCGGCACTGATGCAGGCGTGGGCGACGGGCTCGCCGCGGCGATCGAGAAGAACAGGATCAACGGAGCAACCCGGGAGCCACCAGGCCGAGCACGGCGGCCAGGACCACGGCGAGCAGCACCAGCAGCGGCAGCGCAGGCAGGCGTCCTCCGGCAATCGCCAGGCGGCCGGACGCATCGGCCAAACGACCGAGGGCCCCATCACCCGCGGGCAGCCACTGCTCCATCCGCCCCGACAGGTCGCCGCTCGGCGCGACAAGGAATCGGTCGATGAAAGCCGCCGCCGACGCCATCCGAGCGCCCAGCCAGGCGCCCGACATGGTCGAGACGAGGATCGCGCCGTCCTTGTCGCGGGCGTAAGCGACGATCGCCGCCGCGATGCCAAGGGCGGCGATCCCGACCCACAGCACGAAGGAGCCGGCCGAAGGCTCGGGATGCTTCAGGCCGTCGAGGAGGTCGAGCCAGCCGCGAATCGCCGACGCGATCAGAAAGACAGCGCCCGCGAGCGCCAGCAAATAGGGCCAGCCCAGGGACGGTGATGGCGCTTCGCGGACACGATCGGGCTCAAAAGCGCGGCGCCGGCGAAGCGGACCGATCGACACGCCGAGGAAGACACGCGTCACGCCCACCGCGACCAGGAGCACCGCCTCTCCCAGCAAGACCCCAAGCCACGACCGCGACGAGACGCCGAACGACAGCGCGGCCCAGGTGCTCAGCGCGAGCACGACGCCGCCGGCGAGCAGCGTCAGCGAGCTCGCGCGCATCCGGCCCCATGCGTCGCCCATCTCGGCCATGTCACCGGTGCGCATGGCGGTCGCGATCGACGATGCGGCGAGCGTCGCGGCGGCACGCGCCGGCGCGGCAGCGATGACGCATGCGACGCCGGCGATGGCGAAGGTTGCATGAGGGTTCTCAAAGCCGTGGATCACGATCGCAGCCCCCACCGCCGCCACGGCTGACCCGAGCAGCGCGATGATGCGTCGCGGCTCGTTGCCGAAAAGTGCGAGCAAAGACGCGACCACGGCAGCGGCGGCACAGGCGTACATGGATGCGCGCAGGGTCTGCTGATTGGAGGCGTCGAAAACCGGCATGAGGCGATACAGCACGACGATCGCCATCACCGACCACACCGACTGCCCAAGGGCCGACGCAGCCGGGGGCGCCGTGACGGCGGTCTGGGTCACCCACGACTGCAGCGGCCACAAGGCGAGCCTGCCCGCGACTCCGATCAGGAGAAGAACCGAGGCGACGACCAGCGATCGCACCGTCCAGCCCGGGTTGGTGTGGAGGATGGGGAGCAAGGTGCTGAGGTTCTGGACGCCGTATCGCGCGTAAAGCCAGGCGATGCCGCACAGCAGCGACAGGTCGGTGAGGAATGGCAGCGCAAGCGCCACACGCGCGCTCCGCGCGGCCTCGTCGAGCCCCCAGCGATGCGCCAGCAGCAGGTAGGTCATCGCGCCCGCGATGCCCCAGAACGCGAGCAGCTCCGCGAGGTCCCAGCTCATCAGGCCGCCCACGCAACCGAACAGCAGCCCGCTGATCAGCGCATGGAATCGCGCCGCGCCCGGCTCCGAGCGGCCCATCACCTGGTGCCAACCGATCGCCCCGATGACGCAGATTTCGATGGCCAGCAGCGCGACCACGGTCAGGTGATCGACACGCAGCACGATGTCGATCCCGAAACCCTGGAAGTTCACCGGGCCGCTGAAGGCGACCGGCAGGTTGATGTATTGATAGGTGGCCAGGAAGGGGGTCGACTTCTTGGCCGTGCCCCAGCCGACCAGGAGTGTCGCAAGCATGGTGACGACCGCCCCGAGCATGGCCATGCTCGACGACGCACGCCGCGTGCGGATGCTCGAGATGGCCAGGACAAAGGCGGCCAGCGGGGCGATGACCATCAACGGGACAGCCCACGAGAGGGCGCTTGCCGGGTCGAACGTGAATCCGGACGGCCGTGAGCCCGAGGCCGAGCCGGATGCCGCCATCAGGATGTCGCCGGCGGCGACGAGCAGGCTCAGCGAGAACCCTCCCGACCGGCGATGCCCACGCCGAGCGCGACCAGCGCCAGCGCGGCGACCGCCAGCAGCACGGCCACCTCCTGGCCGATGAGCTCCGCGCCGCCGGATGCCGAGAACCGGGCGACGCCCACGAACGCCACACCCGCCCCGCCGAACATGAGCGGGAGGCCGGCCAGGGCGGCGGTGAGATCGCGCCGCCAGGTGGCGGCGAAGGCGCCGACCGCGACCAGCGCGGCCGCGACGACAAGGACCGTGACCATGCTCACCGGCCGCGGTCTCTGGCGCGCCAGGCCGCCGCGGCGCCGACGAGCGCGACCAGGATCAGTGCGCCCACGGCCTCGGTGGCGATCGCGTCATGGGCGAACAGGAGGCGGCCGAGCGATGAGCTGCCGAAAGCTCCACCGTAGAAATTCGCCGGCACGAAATCACCGCGAAAGGCGGCATAAGCCAGGAGTGCGAGCAGGCCCGCCGCGCCGGCGGCGCCGAGCTGCCGCCACACGAAATGCTCCTCAGTCATCATGGCGCGGTAACGGGGTCCGGCGAGGAGGGCGGCCATCGCGACATAACAGACGAGGATGACCACCGCCGCGAATCCACCCGACAGGGCGAGCGCGATGCCGGCCAGGCCCAGCCCGGCGACCCCCATGGCCAAGCCACGCATCTCGCGCCCGGGCAGGAATGCGACAGAAAGCGCGCCACCCATCGACAGTGTCGCGGACACGTAGAAACCTATCGCGTGGAGGGAGTCCATCGGCACTCCGTGGTTACTGAGAGCGGCTTCTACCGGCTAATCGACGATGCCGCCGGTTCCAAGCCGCCAAGCATACAGGAGGCCGGATCCCACGATCGCCGCCAGCGCGAGCGCCGAAACGACCCCGCCGGGCGTGGGCTGGACGGTCACCGCCGCGACCACGTACGCAGCCACCAGGATCGCGGCGGCCGCCGCGGCGCCGAGCACGGCCACGCGCACCGGTTCCCACCGGCCCAATCTCCGCGACAATTCGGACATGCCGGCAGTATCGCAGGCGCTCGCCGACTTCGCCAACCAGCACCGGCAGCGGCCGGAGCCCGGGGTGCAGGTGATCACCACCTCCCGCTACCAGGTCACGCTGCAGCCGGACTTCCCCATCCCCGGCCCCAACAACATTGCCTGGATCAGGTGCAAGGCGAATGAGGCGGATGAGGTGATCCGCGAGGCGCGCTCCAAGATCGCGCCGCACCGCCTCGCTGTGAACTGGATCCTTGACCCGGGGACCGAGCCGCCCGATTTCGCCGATCGCCTCGGCGTGCATGGCGTGCGGCCCGACCCGCACGGTGCCGAGGCGGCGGTCATGGTCCTCCCCATCGATTGCCGTCTGGCGGCCCAACCGATCGAGGGTCTGGAGATCCACGACGCCCTCCAGGACCTGGCGACCTTCAGACGTTCCGACGGAGTCGCCGCAGAGGCGTTCATGGCGGAGATGCCGGGCGATGACCCTCATGTGATCGCGGCTCAAGAGCGGCGGCGCATCAATCAGCGCGCGGCGGGCCACCATCGCCGGCTGCTGGCCACAGTGCACGATGAGCCGGCGGGAGCCGCCTCCCTCCAGCTGTTTCCTCCCACCGGCGCGATCATCAACGGCGGTTCGGTGCGGCCAAAGTTTCGCGGTCGCGGCGTGTACACCGCGCTGGTCGTGGCGCGCCTGGAGATCGCGCGGCAGGCGGGTGTCGCGGGCCTGGCCGTCTGGGGCGGGGACATGTCCGCGCCGATCCTCGCGCGCATTGGTTTCGTGACGGTCGGCCGGCGGCGGTTCTACCTCGACACGAGCACTGCTTAGAGAGCCGCTAGACCAGGGATTCGACCCAGGCCCGGTGCAGCATGCCGTACCGGCCGCTCCGGTTGCGGAGCTCGGACGGAGCGCCGTCCTCGACGACCCGCCCGGCATCGATCACCAGGACGCGGTCGGCGATCTCGACGGTGGAAAGCCGGTGGGCGATGATGATCGCGGTCCGGCCGCGCAGCAAGGTACGCAGGGCCCGCTGGACCAATCTCTCCGACGGAAGGTCGAGCGACGAAGTCGCCTCGTCGAGGATGAGGACGCGAGGATCGGCGAGGAAGGCACGCGCGAAGGCAACGAGCTGACGCTGGCCCGATGACAGCCGCACGCCACGACGCCGCACGTCGGTGTCATAGCCGCCCGGCATCGCGCTGATGAACTCGTGAGCTCCGATGGCGCGGGCCGCGTCGAACATCTCCTCTTGAGATGCTCCGGGCCGGCCGAACAGCAAGTTCTCGCCGACGGTCCCCGAGAATAGAAAGCTCTCCTGGGTGACGGTGACCACGGCGCGGCGAAGGTCTTCGACCGCGATCGAGCGCAGGTCCACCCCGTCCAGGGTCAGGCGGCCCGACGTAGGGTCATAGAACCTCGCGATCAATCGCGCGATCGTGGTCTTGCCGGCCCCTGTCTCGCCGACGATCGCGACGACCTGGCCGGCTGGGATCTGGAGGTCGACGTCGTGCAGCACCGCCTTCTCGCGATACGCGAAGGTCACGTGGTCGAAAGCGATGGCGCCTTGGGCGTCGCGGAGTGGCACAGGCGAGGAGGGCTCCGGCACCGTGGGTGATTCCTCGATGACGCCGGCCAGCTTCTCAAGTGCCGCGCCGGCCGCCTGGAACACGTTGTAGAACTGCGAGAGGTCCTGCATCGGCTCGAAGAACTGGCGCAGGTAGAGGATGAACGCGGTCAGCACGCCCAGGGTGAGCTGGCCCTGCACGACGAGATAGCCACCAAAGAGCAGCACCGATGTCGTCGTGAGGCGGCCCAGCAGGTTGATTGCAGGACCGAAGGTCGACGCGAGCCGGTTGGACCAGATGTTGGCGTCTCGATAACGACCGTTGACGTCTTCGAAGATCTCCTGGTTGCGAGGTTCGCGGCGGAACGCATGAACCGCGCGGATGCCGCCGAGCGATTCGACGTAGTGCACGATCACCAAAACGATCGCGCGCCTCACCGCGCGGTACGAGCGCGCGGAGTTGGCACGGAACCAGTACGTGAGCCCGATCACGAGCGGCATCGCCACCAGCGTGACCAACCCGAGCCGAAGGTCCAGGTGGATCAGGATGACAGTGATCGCGATCACGGAGATCAGCGATGTGATGACGGACGTCAGCCCTGTGGCGAGCAGCTCGTTCAGCGCGTCGATGTCCGAGGTCAGTCGCGAGATGATCCTGCCCGACGTGTAGCGCTCGTAGAAGGACAGCGAAAGTTCCTGGACGTGGGCGAACAGCGTCCTGCGCAGATCGAAGAGGACGTCTGCGCCGATGTGGCCGGACAGCAGGAGGAATGCGTAGTTCGCGCCTGCATTGATGGTCAGGGCGACCAGCAGGGCGCCCACGATCTCCTCGAGGTTCGTCAGGTTGCCGCTGTGCCCCGGCCGGATTCCGCGGTCGATGCCGAGGCCGACGAGGTAAGGCAGCGCGAGGTAGGCGGCGGACCGGACCAGGATCAGCACGGCAGCGAGCGCCATCTGCCAGCGGTAGGGCCGGGCCAGCGTGGCGAGCAGGTGCCGGCTTCGCCTTCTGAGCAGCCCGGCGACGCTCGGCGAGAACTCGTCGATCTCCTCCGCCGCTACTCCACGCCAGCGGTCGGCGGGCGCCGCGCGGTCGGCCGGCGCGAGCGCGCTCATGCTGGCACCTCCTCCGCGCCCACCTCGTACTCCTGCGACAGGAGAGCGCGGTACACATCGTTCGTGCGCATGAGCTCGGCATGCGTGCCGACCGCCACGACAGTACCCGCATCGATCAGCGCCACCCTGTCGGCGAGGGCGAGAGTCGAAGGCCGGTGCACCACGAGCAGCCCCGTCACGCCCTCCAGCGCGTGCGCCAGCGCTTCCTCGATGACCGCCTCGGTGTGCACGTCGACAGAGGAGAGCGGGTCGTCGAGAACGAGGACCGGAGGCGCGCCCAGGACCGCGCGCGCCAGGGCGAGGCGCTGCCTCTGTCCGCCCGACAGCGTGTAGCCCTGCTC
>JBOHUP010000191.1:0-2380 GCA_050734615.1 Candidatus Dormibacteraceae bacterium
GATCGCGATGACCGAAGCCCCGTACGCCTGGAATCGAGGAAGGGCGGATTGCAAGGCGTGAAGCGTCAGGTTGCAGTAAGGACACCACTCTCCGCGATAAAAGGCCAGAACCACCGGGCCGAGACCCAGGCGCTGTTCAAGATCCACACGTTGTCCGACCGCGTTGGGCAAGACGAACTCAGGGGCGCACTCGCCGACTGCAAGGCCAAAGGCATCTCCCGACCTGGCAATCTCATCGAACGCCGAGGTCAAGCGAGCGGCAACCGGGGCCGATGCCCGTGCCGCCATCTCGGCCAGCTCGCGGGTGAGTTTTCTATCGGTTTTGGTGCTGGACATGCTTACCAAGACCAGCCGATTCGTCGAGCTATTCCACGCGGGTGGTCACTCCTTGGGCCGAGGAGGGCGCCACCAGAAGTGGCGATGATCCGACGCTTCGCGAGCGCGATCCGCCATCGCGAGAATGACCCCAGCTCCAACTGATCCGGCAAGTTGAATCGTCTCATCGATCTCTTCGTCTGTGGCTCCGAGCTTCTTCGCACCTGCGAAGTGGGAGACCGCTCAAGGCTCACAGTGCAGAGCCAGGACCAACGCCAGATGCATCAGTTCCTTGGTCTTGGCGTCGAGCGCACCGGTGGCATGCGTCTCCTTGAAATAGTCCGCGTAGCTCTTGCGTGAATCGAAGTAACGGGGTCGGATCTCTGGCATCGTTCACCTCACCAACGGGGTCTTGGCCGCCGAATCGGGTCGCCCTCTCTGCGAGGAAGGCAGTGACCGGGCGCGCCTACATACTTGGAACCCGCTCTAGACGTAGACGATTCCGCGTTGCCGTGCGCCGGGCGGCCACGGGCTAGGAGCGTGAGCGGTATCCAGCATTCCGATACCAAGTCGACTTTCCTCGCGTCCTTATCTATGCGGGGAGCACCTACGCGGGGAGTCGGGCAGGGGGCAGGTAGCCAGCTAACCTTCGCTGCGGCCTCAGGCTCGGGAAGGTTCCGCTCACCTCAGCTGCTAATACCGTTTAGCAGCATGTCGAGCGCCTTGCTGATGTTGATCCAGCGAAACGCGTTGGGGTCCAGGCTTCCGTGCAGGAGAAGGCCGTCGCTCAGGGCCAGAAGGATCGATGCGAAGGCGTTGGCAGGTATGTCAACTAGTTCACCGGCCTTGATTGCGTCCTCGATCCATTTCTTCAAACTTACCCGGCGCTCCTGCATGCCCGCGGCGAAGGCACCACGGACCTCCTTCTCCGTCAGCATCGCGCTCCAAATGTCGGCGCGGACCTGTACCAGAGCTGGATCGGAGCTCCGGGCGAGCGCCGACTGCGTATAGACACGCAGGCGATCCCGTTGGTTGGGGATCCGTCTTTCGAGGTCGTCCATCAGCTCATCGAGCCTCCGCGCGTCGTCTTCGAACAGCGCAACCAGTAGATCGCGCTTCTGCTCGAAGTAACCGTAAAACGCGCCTTTGCTCAATTTCGCCTCGGCGCATACGTCGTCGACGGTCAGGTCCCGGAAGCCCATCCGCGCGGCGCATCGCCAGGCTGCCTCAACTATCTGCCGGCGGCGCTGATTCTTCCGCTCGAGACCGATTCGGGGCATAATGTTGCTAGTCTAAAACCGACCAGTCAGTCGGTATGGGGGATAGCGAGCGTTATCACCGAACCGCGACCCGGACCCATTGGATCTCTGAAGCCAGATTCAAACACGCTGATTCTGGCCGAGAAACTGTCCAAACACTTTGGTGCCGTCAAGGCTGTTTCGGATCTGGCTCTTGAGGTGCGCGCCGGAGAGATCGTCGGTTTCCTGGGCCCGAACGGGGCAGGGAAGACGACCACCATCAGGCTCTTGATGGGTTTCATCAATCCCTCGGCGGGTCGTGGCACCGTTCTGGGCGGTTCGTTGCGGGATGAACCAAGACTTAGGCGACGGGTCGGGTATCTGCCAGGAGACTTCCGGATGGACCAGGCAATGACCGGTCAGGACCTGTTCCGCTGGTTCGCCCGGCTTCGACGTGGGGTCGGCCGAAAACGCATCGGCGAACTGGTCGAGCGAATGCACCTCGATCCCACTCGCCCGTTCGGTGCGCTGTCCAAGGGCAATCGCCAGAAGATCGGAATCGTCCAGGCCTTCATGCACGATCCCGAAGTCTTGATCCTCGACGAGCCGACCTCTGGCCTCGACCCGTTGATCCAGCGCCAGTTTCTCGACCTGGTCCGCGAGGCGGCGGCACGCGGAGCCGCCGTCCTCTTCTCCTCTCATGTCTTGCCCGAGGTGGAGCGGCTCGCCTCGCGAGTCGCGATCATCCGTGCAGGGCGCCTGGTCACGTTGTCCACTGTCGATCAGTTGCTTGATCGGGCCCGCCATCGCCTGGAGCTGCGGTATGC
>JBOHUP010000192.1:0-1843 GCA_050734615.1 Candidatus Dormibacteraceae bacterium
CATCGAATGCTCGGCGATGTCCATGACGCTGCTGGGTGAGCGGTTCGACATCCATACCGGCGGCATGGACAACGTGTTCCCACACCACGAAGCGGAGATCGCCCAGTCAGAGGGAGTGACAGGTCACCAGGTGGTCAGCATCTGGATGCACGGCGGTCTGCTGATGCTGGCCGGGGCGCGGATGGCCAAGTCTGCCGGCAACTTCTTCCGCGTCACCGAGCTCGAAGAGCAGGGCTTCGACCCCCTCGCGTTTCGATACCTGGCCCTGCAGGCGAAGTACAGGACCAAGCTGAACTTCAGCCTGGAGGGGTTGGCCGGCGCGGACCGCGCGGTGCGCCAGCTGAGGGAACGTGTCGCGGAGTGGTCGCGCGGCGATGATGGCGCAGACGGGGACGAGTGGGATGAGCGATTCCGCTCGGCGCTGGCGGACGACCTCGACCTGCCGGCGGCCATGGCGCTCGTCTCCGAGCTGACGCACTCGTCGGAGCCGGCTCGCGTCAAGGCGAACCTGCTCTCGAAGTGGGATCAGGTCCTGGGCCTCGACCTCGACCGGCCCGTACCGAGCGTCGACCTGCCCGAAGGCGCCTCAGAGCTCCTCGAGGCACGCGACCGGGCACGAGCGGCCAAGGACTTCACGACCTCCGACCGATTGCGCCAGCAGCTGGCGGCCATCGGGGTCACGGTGACCGATACGACCGATGGCCAGAGATGGACGGTGCACCGGAAGTGAGCTCGAAAAATGGGCCCGAGATGACACGACCCCTCGGCGGGCGGGAATCGCAAGCGAACGTGCGCGAGCGCCAGACCCGTGGCTCCCTCCAAAACAAAGGAGCCGAGCCTTGCGGCCCGGCCCCCACGAGAGGAAGGGTTCCAGCTAGCTAAGCCACGTCATGGCTGCGAGCTCTCCGCCGCCGGCGTCTCGGGAGTCTTCGTGCCCGGGCCGGTCGTACCGGTGCCGCTGTTGCCATGGCCCGAGCTGTTGCCCTGGCCGTTGGCGCCCTTGGCCTTGCTGTGGCTGTTGGCGTTGCCACCGCCATTTCCGTTTGCGTTGTCCTTGCCCTTGCCGTGCGAGTCGTTGGCAGTGTCGCCATGCGTTTGCGCGAACGGCGCGACGCATTGCCCGATGCCATGGACCCCCAGCCGCTCTGCGCTGGCCTTGCACGCGGTCACCTGATGGGTGACACGCTGACCCCAGTTCAGGGGATTCAGGCTGCCTGTCGAGGCAACCTCGGTCGCGGCCACCGCAACCGTGGCGGCCGCCGCGGCGACCACGAAACCACCCAAAACCTTGACGCCGATCGCGGCGCCCAGCCCACCCAGAAACTTGTGCATCGCCCCTCCGGTTTCATTGACTCTCCGACGCGGGATCGGCGTGGCCTTCATCGGATCGAGGATCCGGTGCAGCTCCTCTTCCAGCTCCCGCTCGAAGTCGTTCATATACGGGAAGAAGAAACGCCGACCCGGGACCAACTAACCATTTCTGGGTTTTCTCAGATCGCCGAGGGTGGACTGCAACCGCTTGCGGGCTGCCCCCAGGCGGGAGGCGACCGTCGCTTCGGGCACTCCGAGCGCGGCCGCGATCTCGCGGTTGGTGTACCCGTGGTAATGCCGCAGAACAATGGCGGCCGCCTGCTTGGCCGGCAGCCGCCGCATCGAATTCAGGAGGTCCGAGCTCTCGGCGACCGAAGCTGGATCGGGCGGCGGCGCAGGCCGACCGAGCCGCTTGATCACCTCGCCCACCTCTCGCAGCTTCGAGTGCCTTCGACTCGACACCGCCACGTTGATCGCGATCCTGTGCAGCCACGCCTCGGCAGGCGCGTCGGGACGCCACGACTTCCAGCCT
>JBOHUP010000193.1:0-1980 GCA_050734615.1 Candidatus Dormibacteraceae bacterium
GTTGTCGACGGCATAGGATGGCACGGCCGTAAGGCAGATCTCCGACGAATCTATGAATTGCGATCCGGTCGGCGAATTGACGGGCTCTACACGCTAGCACTGTTGGATGAGTTCCAAAGAGACCTCCACGAGGCGGCCCGCAGACTCGGGCTCCTATCGTAGGTCGGTCGGTGTTACGGATCGCGCGGAAACCAGCATTTGTGATCGCGAGAAATCCAGCAGAAAGACCGCCAGAAACCCAGCATTTGTAGAAGGGATTCGATAACCTGGCGCGATTCTACTTGCCGGTTGGTCGCCGGCGCTTGGCCTCCTTCAATCTGTAGCTTTCGCCGCTCTGGGTGAACACGGTCGCGAAATGTAAGAAGCGGTCAAGGACGGCGGCGGCGATAACGTCATCGCCCAAGAACTCGCTCCAGCTGTCGAAGCCTCTGTTTGAGGTCAAGACCACGGATCCGCTGGTGTAACGCCGAGTCATCAGCTGACAGAATGCCCGGCCGGCGACAGGGCTCAGCTTCTGGTGACCAACCTCGTCGAGGATGACCAGCTGCGGACGCACCCACTCGAGCAGAAAGCGCGTGATGTCCGAGGAAGCGTTGGCGGTCTCGGCCAGGTTGGCCCACTCGTCGAGACGAGCGAAGCGAACCGTGTAGCCCGACTCGACGGCGGCGACGCCGAGGCCGACCGCCAGCATCGTCTTGCCCAAGCCGGGCGGGCCCAAGAAGGCGACATTGTCGTGGTCGTCGAGGAAATGGAGACTGCCGAGCCGTTCGATCTCGGCGCGGTTGAGCGTTGGCTGCGCCTCCCACTCGAACTCATCGAGCTTGCGGACAAAAGGAAAATGACAAGTGGTGAGTCGACGCTCACGCGTGCGTTGCGCCTGCATCTCGAGTGCTTCGCGGACCAGACCACCGAGGAAGTCCTGGTAGCTCATCGAGCTTTTGGCGGCGCGTTTGATGTGGGCCTCGAGGACGGGCACCAGGCTGCTGAGCTTGAGCAGACGGAGGTTCTCCAAGAGTTGGTCGTATTCGGGGTTCGCCATCATCGTCTTCTCAGCGGACATGGTCGGCATAGACCTTGAGTGGACGGCGCTCCACCTCGGGCAGATAGATCACCCGACGCGGTGGGCCGCCTTGGACCGGAGGAAGATTGGCGACGCGGCGGAGAGCTTGGCGCACAGCTCGCACGTTGAAGGCGCCCATGAGGACCGCCTGCTCGACAGCGACATCGACGTTGTCGCGGCCCCATTCGGCGACCAGCTCGCGCACTTTGTGGAGGTGGTAGGCAGCGTTGCCGCGGAAGCGTTTGATGCTGCCTTCGACGAAGCGCTCGTGGTGAGGGAACAGCTTGAGAAAGGCCTCGCGCTGGTAGGGCAGGTGACTTGGGTAGCTCGGCCGGTACAGGCCCTGCTTGTGATCTGGGAGTTCAGAAGTGTGTCCGACACCTTCCAAGATCGTGTGTCGGGCGATCTCCTGGCGGTCGATGATGATCGAGAGTTGGTCCGGCCCGACCTCTTGGCATGTCGCCCGACGTCCGGCGAACTGGCAGGGCACTTCGTAGAAGTTGTCGTTCCAGCGCACGGTGAAATCGTTGTAGACACGGCGGCTGAGCTGAGGTCGGTAACGGAACTCGGTCTCGATCAGCTGGCGAAGATGCTCGCGCTCTTCCTGGAGTCGGTCGATCGGTCGTTGATGGGTGGTCTCGTGGATGCGAACGTTGCAGACGTCGGTCAGCCACCAGTTCCGATGTGCATTCGCCGCGCTCAGGGTTGGCGGACGCTGGCCGGCGAGGCAATTCTTCTTGACGTACTTCACGCCGGCCTCCGCCTTGCCCTTGGTCTGACCGCGCCCTGGCATCGCTGCGATGGGCTCGAAGCCCCAGTGCTCGGCGAAGGCAAGAAATACGGGGTGGAACACGATCTCATCGCGACCGTGGCGCAGCACCGCCGCCTTCATGTTGTCGACCACGATGGCAGCGGGCACG
>JBOHUP010000194.1:0-4039 GCA_050734615.1 Candidatus Dormibacteraceae bacterium
AGGATGCCGTTGGTGCCGGTGATCGGCTCGAGGATGAACGCGGCGATGGTGCCGGCGCCCTCGAGAAGGATGGTTTCCTCGAGCGTCGCGAGCGCGACCTGCGCGGTGTCGATGCCGCGCTGAATGCCGTGGTAAGGGTCGAGGACGTGGACGACGCCAACCGCGCCTTCATTGGACCATCGCCGCGGGTCGCCCGTCGCCTGGATTGCAGTGCCGGTGGCGCCGTGATACGAGCGGTACCGCGCCAGGATCTTCGAGCGGCCGGTGACCGTTCTCGCGATCTTGATGGCGTTCTCATTGGCGTCGTTGCCGCCGAGCGTGAACAGGACCTTGTCGATGTCGCCTGGCAGCAGCTCCGCCAGCTTGCGGCCCAGCCGGGCGCGGACCTCGGTCGCCATGAACGGGCTGATGTAGGGCAGCTGCTCGGCCTGGGCCTTGATGGCGTCGATGATCCGGCGGTCCCCAAAGCCGGCGTTGACGCACATGAGCTGGCTGTTGAAGTCGATGAAGCGCCGTCCGTCGACCGTTGTGAAGTGGACACCATTGGCGCCCGCGACCGCCATCGGCTTGAGACCGGTCTGAGCCCCCCAGTCGAACAGGGTGTGGCGGAGGCACAGCTCGGTGATCTCCTGGGCGCTGAGCGCCCTGACGGCCTCGGTCACCACGTCTGAGATCGTAGCTCGGCGCGCTACCTTCGGCCCATCGAGGCCTAGCCATCACCGCCGCCGGCGTGCCGGCCGATTACGAACGGCTTACCCGCTAGGCACCACCGGCACCAGGAGGTGCGAGTCATAGCGGCCGCCGGTATGGATCACATGAGTGCCTTTGTTGCGCGTCAGCGAGTGGCCCATCGCGATGACACCCTGCGGATACTGCTGGAAGTCGCTGCCCTGGACGACCAGCCGCAGCTGCTCGCCGGCCAGGAAACGCGTGCTCGCCGGCCAGATCTCGATGTCGAGTGGCACCACCTGGCCGGGCTTGAGCCGCTGCTCGCGCAGGTGGGTGTGCCAAGGCTGCTCCCGCCGTGAGCGTTCGGGGTCGAGCTCGCGGTGTGAAGCGCGCAGCCAGCCGAGCGCCACCGGCCCGTCCTCGAGCGCGTTGAGGAACGAGAACGGTACGAAGTTGCCACGCGTGTCGAGCTTCTGCAGGCCCACGAACAGGTCCATGTCATCTGAACCTTCAGCTTCGACCCACAGCCTCAGCTTCATATGACCGGTGAGCTCGGTGTCCTGGGCGAAACGGTGGACGAACTCAGCCTTCGCGGTCTCGGCCGGGTATCGCACCGACGACTCCGACCCGGCAGGGCGTGAGGTCAAGGCCCCGCTGGTCGAGTCAAGGTAGAAGACCTCATGCCGCGTGCGGGCGAGGGGCCATTCCTTCTCGTCCCGCATCTCTCCCAAGTAGAAGCGCTCGCGGACCTCCAGCCGGACCTTCGGCCAGCGGTCGACCTCGTTGGCGACCCCCTTCAGGAACCGGTCGAAGAACAGGCGGAGTCGCTCGACGTTCTCGGGCTGGTAGTAGTACTGCCACTTCTTGCGGCCGTGCACGACGAGCCACTTGTGCTTCGACGCGATGCGCTTGAAGCCTTCGAGGGTGCCGCGCGTGTGCAGCCCCTGGTCGGACCAGCTGGCGACGACGAACGCGGGGACCTCGACCCTGGACAGGTCGGCCGTCTTGCTTTCCCAGTAAGCGTCCCAGAGCGGATGCTCGGCGTACATCGTGACCGTGTCCTCGACCCTCTGATGCGAATACGGCACGCGCCGCGACCGCCACATGGGCCCGAACCGGTTCTCCGGAATGCCGCCGTGGTAAGCCATCTCGCGATAGCGGTCGCTCACGCCCTCCCAGGGGTTGATGGCGGCAAGATGGGGCGGCTGCTCGGCTGCCGCTCGCCATTGCACGATGGCGAGATAGGAAACACCTGACATCCCGACCTTGCCATTGCTCCAGGGCTGCGTCCCCGCCCATTCGATCAGGTCGTAGACGTCGCGAGCCTCCTGGCCGCTGTAGAACGTCGCGTCGCCCTGCGAGTTCCACATCCCGCGCGGGTCGACGTTGATCACAACGTAGCCATGGCGCGTCCAGTAAAGGGGGTCGGGAGCCTCGAAGCCGGCGTATTTCGAGATCCAGTCCGGGTCGACGCCGTGGTTGGGAAAGATGTCGTACTTCACGGGCGCGTGCTTGCCGTATGGACCCCACGCGACGATGACCGGCGTCTTCGAGTCGCCTTCTGGCCTGAACACATCGACGTAGATCTCGATCCCGTCGCGCATCCGGACCGGCGCGTCGTACTCGATGAGCATCCCGTCGGCATGCAAGGTCCGGTGCGCCAGGGGCGGGCAACCGCCATCGAGAGGCGGCAGACCGGGCAGGAACTTGGTTTCGAAGGTATCGGCTTTCATGATGCTTCCCGAACTGACGGCAGCGTGCAGGCTGGGTTCCACTTGCGCTGGGGACCCACGGCAATTATGGTACTCATCACGGCGGTAGGGTGTAAGGCCCGAACCGGCTGCTCTTGCCGCGTCAGACGCTCTGGAACAGGAGGTTTCGGATGGGAAGCCTGGACAATCGGCTGGCCTCAGGAGTGGCGTTGGGGGCGGTCCTCGTTCTGGTGGCGTGCGGCGGAAGCAGTGGCGCCACCGTGCCTACGCAAAGCGGCCCGATCACATTTGGGGTCATCGCCCCGTTCACCGGTCCGGCCGCCGAGTTCGGGACGCTCCTCACCGCGCCCTGCCTGGCGGCGACAGACCTCATCAACGCGGACGGCGGCGTGATGGGCCACCAGGTCAGCTGCACCTCCATCGACGACACCGGCGACCCGGCGGACGCGGTGCCCAACGTGACCAGGGCGATCGCGACGACCACCAACCTCGACATGGCGATCGGCCTGGAGAGCAACACGGCCGCCACCACGGTTCCGGTCGTCGACAAGGCCAAGATCCCGTTCTTCACCACCAATGGCCTGGTCAGCTTCACCAAGAACAGCTACGCCTACTACTACCGCATGACCCCCGGTGACGACGCCAACGGCGCTGCGTTTGCCGTGTGGGCGGTCAAGCAGGGATACAAGAAGGTCGCGATCGTCTTCCAGAACGGGATCGGGTCGGAAGGCAACCGGCCCGGGCTCCAGTCTGCGATGCCCAAGCTCGGCGGCAACATCGTGATCGACAAGACCATCCCCGCGGACGCGGCGTCCTACTCCGCCGAGGTGGCGAGCGTGATCGCCGCCAACCCCGATGTCCTGATCTGGTCCGCCGACCCGCAGACCACCGCGACGTTCCTCTCCAACTACAAGCAGCTCAACAACGGGAACCTGCCCGCGATGGTCACCGCCACCGATTCCTTGACCCCCGACTTTTTCAACGCCGTGACCAAGGTCGTCGGCGCGGCCTACGTGACCAGCAAGATCTGGCTCGTCGGATCCTATTTCGACCAGACGACTCCTGCCTTCAACACATACAAGAACGCGCTGCTCAACAACCCCAAGACGAAGGACATCGCGCCAGTCCTCAGCACGGTCGGCCCCCCGGCCGGCGCGTATGACGGCATCAACATCATGGCCCTCGCGATGATCATGGCCAAGACCACCGTCGGCTCCTACTACAACCGGTACATCCTCCAGGTGGTTCAGCCGAAGGCGGGCGCGACCGTGGTCAACAACTACGCCGACGGGGCAAAGGCCCTGTCGGAAGGCAAGACCATCCAGTACATCGGAGTCCTGGGCCAGCCGACCTTCGACAAGTACCACAACTCGGCGGGCGAGTTCGACGCCAACAAGTTCAACGCCGACGGAAGCGCAACCCAGGTCGGCACGATCTCGGGGGCCCAGGTCATCCAGCTGCTTGCGTAGAGAGCCAGGGCCGAGCTTGCCAAGCCTGCCGTGAGCAGGCTCGCATAGATCCAGGTGCTGACCCAGGCGATCGAGGCGATCGGCTTTGGGATCGCGACCGGCGCGGTGATCGCGTTAGGCGCGGTCGGTTTCTCCGTGCAGTTCGGAATGAGCAACATCCTGAACATCACGTATGGGTCCCTGATGACC
>JBOHUP010000195.1:0-4543 GCA_050734615.1 Candidatus Dormibacteraceae bacterium
GTGCTCAACCACGATCAGAGTGTTGCCAAGGTCGCGCAGCCGCAGCAGGGTGTTGATCAGGCGCCGGTTGTCCCGCTGGTGAAGGCCGATAGACGGCTCGTCGAGGATGTACAGGACGCCCATCAGCTTGGATCCGATCTGCGTCGCCAGCCGGATGCGCTGGGACTCGCCGCCGGACAGCGTGTTCGCAGCTCGATCGACGGTGAGGTACTCGAGACCTACGTCGATCATGAACTGCAGCCGCTCGCGGATCTCCTTCAGGACGCCTCGCGCGATCAGCTGCTCGCGTTCGGTCAGCTCGAGCGCGTCGAAGAAGCTGATCGCCGTGTTCACCGAAAGGGCGCAGACCTCTGCGATGTTGTGGTTCGCCACGGTGACCGCGAGGGACTCTGGCTTGAGGCGGCGTCCCCTGCAGGCCGGGCACGGCTTGTCCGACATGTAGCGCCCGAGCTCGGTCTTCAGGTACTCCGACTGCGTCTCCTGGTAGCGACGCTGGAGATTGGCGATGACGCCTTCGAAGGGCGCCTCGTACCAGCGCGAATGTCCGTACTGGTTCTTGTAACCGAAGCGGATCTTCTTATCGCCCGTGCCGTTCAGCAGCATGTCCCGCTGCTGCTTGGCCAGCTTCGACCAGGGCTTGTCCATATCGATCCCGAAGTACTTGCTGACCGACTCCAGCAGCTCGGGATAGAAGAACTGCGACTTGCTCCACGCCGCAACGGCGCCTTCGCGCAGGGACAGAGATGGATCCGGCACCACCAGGTCACCGTCCACCACGAGCTGGAACCCGATTCCGGTGCATGTCGTGCACGCGCCGTGCGGGTTGTTGAAGGAGAAGTTTCGCGGCTCTGGCTCGGGCACGCTGGTGCCGTCGTATGGGCATGCGAAGTCCTGTGACATCTGGATCTCGTCGCCTTCGCTCGGCACGACTATCACCGAGCCGCCGCCCAGCCTGGCGGCGGTCTCGATCGACTCGACCAGGCGGCTGCGCTGCTCGGGACCGACCACGATGCGGTCGACCACCACCTGGACATCGTGCTTCTTGTTCTTGTCCATCGGGATCGTCTCGCCGATCTCATACAGGCTGCCGTCGACCCTCACGCGAACGAAACCAGATTTGCGGACGTCCTCGATCAACGAGCGGTATTCGCCCTTGCGACCCTTTACGACAGGACCGAGCACCATCACCCGCATGCCCTTGGGCAGCCTCTCCACGTGGTCCGCCATCTGGTCGACCGTCTGTCTGGACACCTCGCGCCCGCAAACCGGGCAGTGCGGGTGGCCGATTCGCGCGTACAGAAGGCGCAGGTAGTCATAAACCTCGGTGACAGTCCCCACTGTCGAGCGTGGGTTCTTGGACGTGCCCTTCTGGTCGATCGAGATCGCCGGCGACAATCCCTCGATGATGTCGACGTCCGGCTTTTCCATCTGTCCGAGGAACTGGCGCGCGTAGGCGGAAAGCGACTCGACGTACCGGCGCTGGCCCTCGGCGTAGATCGTGTCGAAGGCAAGCGAGGACTTGCCCGAACCCGAGAGCCCGGTGAAAACGACGAGCTTGTCGCGCGGAATCGTCAGCGTGACGTTCTTCAGGTTGTGCTCGCGCGCCCCGCGAATCGTGATGTGGTCAGTCGGCATGTGGACCCGTAGCTATTCCTTTTCTCGTGTTACCGCAAACGTCGCGCTGGCCGTCGCGACCAGCCTGTGGTTGTCTCCCTCTACGCGACACTCGGTCACCGCGGTGCGCCGGCCCGCGTGGATGACCCGCCCGGTCGCGCGCAGGGTCTCGCCGATCCTGGCCGTCGAGATGAAATTGAGTTTGAGGTCGAAGCTCATCGCACGCGAAATCGGACGTAGCGCGCCTGGCGCCGGCCCGGCCCCAGGCTTCAGCGTACGCAATGACCGGCCCATCGCGGAGTCGGCCAGCGTGCTGATCATGCCGCCGTGCACGAAACCGGAGTGATTGGCCATGTCTTCCGTGGTCGTCATGTCGACGGTGGCCGTGCCGTCTCCCGTCCCCACCAGGCGCAGACCCAGCCACTCCCACGCCCGCGAAGGAGACTTGACGGCATCACTCACGGCCCTGTCCCTCGAGCACAGGCATGCAGGTCGACGACGCCCGCGCCACCAGCCGGTCGCGATCGTCGATGACGTCCGCTTCGCTGAACAGGAGGGTCTGGCGCATCTCGATCACGCGCCCGACGGCGCGAAGCCGCCCCTCCACGACCGGGCGTAGGAAGTTGATCTTCAGCTCGATCGTCGTGTTCCACATGCCGTCTTCCTGCAGCGTCGCGAGCGACATTCCCATGGCGGCGTCGGCGATCTGGGTGATCACCCCGCCCTGGACGACGCCGCCTCCATGCCGGTGCTGGGGCCCGGCCACCAGCTCGAGGACGACGCGACCCGGCTCGGCCTCCGTGATGCGCGCGCCGAGCGTCTCCATCCAACCCGCCGCTTCCGCCGCGAGCAGAGCCTCCGCCCTCTTGGTGTTGTTCACGGACCCTTTCGCGACTTTCTCCAATTACGAACCATCGTCTTCTGTTTCGGCGCGGCGGCAATGGCGAGCGCGACGTCTCCGTCGTCCTCGCCCTCGGTCTCCTCGCCCGACAGGCGCTTGCGGAGCAGGATGATGCGGTCCCGAACCCGCGCCGCGTCCTCGAACTGAAGCTCCTTGGAGAGACGCCTCATCTCCTTTTCGAGGTCCCGGACGATGGCGAGCAGGTCCTCGCGGGGCACCCCCGCGCCGGCCATGAGCTCAATGGCGTCGGCCTGCACGTCGTTGGCATTGATCTCCATCGCATAGATTGCCTTCTTCACGGTCTCGGGCGTGATTCCCCGTTCCGCGTTGTATGCGATCTGCCGGTTGCGTCTTCGCTCGGTCTCGTCCAGCGCCCGCCTCATCGAGTCGGTGATCTTGTCCGCGTACATCACGACGTGCCCTTCGACGTTTCGTGCTGCACGCCCGATGATCTGAATGAACGACCGGAAGGCGCGCAGGTAGCCCTCCTTGTCGGCGTCGAGGATCCCGATGAACGCGACTTCGGGAAGGTCGAGCCCTTCACGAAGCAAGTTGATACCGACCACCACGTCGACCTCACCTGTGCGCAGCGCACGCAGGACGTCGATGCGCTCCATCGCGTCGAGCTCGGAGTGCAGGTATTTCACCTTGACCCCGTATTCACGCAGGTAATCAGCCAGATCTTCTGCAAAACGCTTGGTGAGCGTGGTCACCAATGACCGATGACCTAGCTCCGCGCGCTTTTTCACCTCTGCCAGGAGGTCGTCGATCTGACCCGCCGTAGGCCGCACCTCGACTGTCGGATCGACCAGCCCGGTGGGGCGGACGACCATCTCCACCGTTCGCTGCGAACGCCTCAGCTCATAGTCGCCAGGAGTCGCCGACACGTAAATCACGTTGTGTGCGCGCTCCTCCCATTCGTCGAAGCTGAGAGGTCGGTTGTCAAATGCGCTCGGCAGACGGAAGCCGTACTCGACGAGCGCGGCCTTGCGCGATCGGTCACCGCCCAGCATGCCGCCGATCTGCGGGACGGCCACGTGCGACTCGTCGACGAATATCAGCGTGTCGTCCGGTAGAAAGTCCATCAGCGTGTATGGGGCCTCGCCGGGCTGGCGGCGCGTGAGGTGCCGAGAGTAGTTCTCGATTCCCGCGCACGTGCCGGTCTCGCGCATCATCTCGAGGTCGAAGTTCGTCCGCTGCCGCAGGCGCTGCGCCTCCAGCAGGCGGCCGTGCTCCTCGAACCACCTGCAGCGCTCATCGAGCTCTGCCTCGATGTCCGCCATCGCGAGGCGCAGCTTGTCCGCCGGCGTGACGTAGTGCGAGGCGGGGAAGACGGTGAACTCCTGCCGCGGGCCGAGGATCTCCCCGGTGATCGCATCGAGCTCCTGGATGCGCTCGACCTCGTCGCCGAAGAACTCGACGCGAAACACCTTCTCCTCGTTGGCGGGCACAAGGTCGACGACATCGCCGCGCACCCGAAAGCGGAGGCGCGCCAGGTCGTAATCGTTGCGCTCGTAGAGCATCTCTGTGAGCTTGCGTAGGAATACCTCGCGCCGGATGGCCTGGCCTTGTTCGATGTGCAGCGACTAGCCCATGTAGTCCTCGACCGAGCCGATGCCGTAGATGCAGCTGATGCTTGCCACCACCAGCACGTCTCGGCGGGTGAGCAGGTCTTGAGTCGTGGAGTGCCGCATCCTGTCGATCTCGTCGTTCCGGCTGGAGTCCTTCTCTATATAGGTATCCGTCCGGGCGATATACGCCTCTGGCTGGTAGTAGTCGTAGTAGCTCACGAAGTACTCGACGGCATTCTTGGGCAGCAGCCGCCGGAACTCCGCGCAGAGCTGCGCCGCCAGGGTCTTGTTCGGGCTCAGGACGAGGACCGGTCGCTGGAGTTGCTCGACCGCCCAGGCCATCACGTTCGTCTTGCCGCTCCCCGTCACGCCGGCCAGGACCTGCTGGGTCAGGCCGGAGCGAACTCCCTCGACGAGCTGTGCGATCGCCTGGGGCTGGTCACCGGCCGGCTTGAAG
>JBOHUP010000196.1:0-8811 GCA_050734615.1 Candidatus Dormibacteraceae bacterium
CGTTTGGTCCGTTCACCCTGCCCGGTTCGAAAAACACGCCCGCGGGTCGTCAGCCTCCGCCGGGACCCTGGACGCTGAGCGTGCGGTCCGATTACGCCGGGGCCGACCAGTTCGTCAATGTGGTGACGCCCGCGATGGCGGACCTGGAAACCACGATCGAGACAGTTCGGGTGACCTGCGTCGGCCAGCTGACCATCAGCTGCCAGGACGCGCTTATCGAGACCGACAACCAGACCCAGAGCATGATCACGCTGCTCAGCAAGGACAACCCGCCGCCCTGCATCGCCACGCAGGCATCCAAGGTTCAGGCGGACCTGTCCACCCTTCATTCCTCACTGCAGGCGACCCTGAAGGGATTCGCCGACAGCAACTCCATAGAGTTCAGGAAGGCCCTCGGTCGCTACGCCACGTCGGTGTACGCACTCCGTGCCGACATCGCCACGGTCAGCGCCGCGGAACCCACCTGCAGCAAAGAGCAGACCGGTCCATAGCGTCGGGGCAGGGCGCCCGCGCCCCGAGGCACTCGCGGTCAGGCTGAACAAGGGCGTCTGAAGGAAACCTCCGCTCGACCGCTCGACCGCTCGACCGCTCGACCATGCGCGCTGGCTACCCTTGAACAAGTGGAGCGAGGCAATCCCGCCGCGCGCGCGTTCGGCGGGTTCGTCGCGCGCCACCACCGATGGTTCCTTGCCAGCTGGCTCGTCTTCTTCGGGGTCATGGCCTACTTCTCGGTCGGGACGACGCGTCTGCTCTCGGCCTCCGGGTTCAGCGCAGACACCGAGGCAACGCGCGGAGCGGACATCCTCCGCGCCAACTTCCCGGAGCGGCGGGGACCCGTCCTCTACGCCGTCTTCCACAGCGATAGCGCACCCGTGTCCGACCCGTCCTACCAGGCGCAGGTCACCGCCTGGAGGGTGGAGCTGGAGCGCGAGGTCGGCAGCTCGAATGCGTTGGTCGTCGGACCGCAGCCGGGACAGGATGGACGCACCGCCGCCCTGTTCATCGATTCCAACGACACCGCCGACCACTTCATCGAGCTGGCGCGGCGCATCCAGGGTTTCCACGCCGCAGGACCTGCGGCGGTCTACCTCGGCGGAGCCGGCCCGGTCTACAACACCTTCCTGGTCGACTCCGAAGCAGACCTGCGCCGAAGCGAGATCTATTCGGCGCCGATCGCGATCGTCCTCCTGCTGCTCGTCTTCGGCGGCCTGGTCGCGGGAGCCCTTCCGGTGATCACCGGCCTGGTCACCGTCACGACTGCGATCGCCGCGCTGGGCTTCGTCGCGCGCGCCCACACGGTCTCGGTGTTCGCCCTGAACGTCAGCTCCGTCATCGGCCTGGGACTGGGCATCGACTACTCCCTGTTGGTGACCAACCGCTTTCGCGAAGAGCTGCGCCGGAGCGCGACGGTGGAGCAGGCCGTGGCGACCACGGCCGCGACCGCCGGAGTGGCCACCGTGATCTCCGGGGGCACCGTGATGATCGGCTTTGGAGCATTGCTGCTCGCGCGCTTGAACGTGCTCTGGTCGATGGGGCTCGGCGGCGTCATCGTCGTCGCCGCGTCGGTGCTCGCCTCGCTGACTCTCATCCCCGCACTGCTCGCCTTGTTCGGCCGTCACATCGATCGCCTGGCGCTGCCATTCACACGTGGCCGTGACACCCGCCGGTTCTGGCATGGTCTCGCGTCCAATGTGATGCGCAGGCCCTTCGTGTTCATCGTCCTGGTGGTGGTGGGAGTGGTGGCGCTTGCCTCGCCCGCCCGTGCGTTCTATCCGGGTGTCGTGGGCGCGGAGAGCCTGCCTCCGGGGGACCCGACCTTCACGGCCGACCAGCTTTTACGCGAGCAGTTCGGTTTCGCACCGCACTCACCCATCCTCGTCGTGGCGCAAGGCATCAATACGCCCGAGCAGGCTGCCGCCTTTGCAAACGAACTGCGAAGTGCAGCGCAGGGTCAGCCCATCCGCGGTCCGGCGGATGTGCCCGCGGCGAGCCTGCCCGACTACCTGAGCGGCGGGGATGCGGTCTTCGAGATAGTCCAGCCCGCGGGCGACAACGACCGCTCGACGCATGACCTGCTGGACCGCATTCGGGCCACGCCGCGGCCACCCGGGGTGACGGTTCTGCTGACGGGCGAAGCGCCCGCGTACCAGGACTTCCTGAAGGTGCTCTTGAGCGACTTCCCCAAGATCTTCTCGGTCGTGCTCGGGCTGACCATGCTCCTCCTGCTGCTGTCGTTTCGCTCGGTCGCGCTGCCGATCAAGGCGGTGGTCATGAACCTGCTCTCGGTAGGCGCGGCGATCGGCATCCTCACCTGGGCGTTCCAGGAAGGGCACCTGGCCGGATGGCTGGATTTCAAAACGGTCGGGTTCATCGACGCGATCGTCCCCGTCGTCATCTTCTGCGGCCTTTTCGGCCTGTCGATGGATTACGAGGTGTTTCTCCTCTCGCGGATCAGAGAGGAGTACCTCGCGGGCAAGGACAACGCGGCCGCGGTCGCCGCGGGGATGGAAAGAACGGGCCAGATCATCACCAGCGCCGCCCTGATCCTGGTCGCCGTGCTCTGCACGCTGCTGCTGTCCAGCCTGATGCTGAACAAGGCGCTGGGGGTGACGTTCGCCGCGGCAATCCTGCTCGACGCGACGCTGATCAGGCTCCTCCTCGTGCCCGCGATGATGCAGGTGCTGGGCAACGTCAACTGGTGGCCGGGCGTCCGCAGGCCGTCCGTTTCCCGCCCGCCCTGACCGCGCCGCCGCGACAAGACCCCAGGGTTAGGGGTCTCGACGCACGGCTGAAGCGGGCCCCCCGCTCAGGCGGCGAGGCCGTCCAGGGTGACTTCGATCAACGGGCTGTGGCGGACCATCTCGTCCAGGTCATCACGCTTCCAGGCCCGCGCGATCGCGGGCAGCACCGCCCTGCGCTCCTTCTCATCGCTGATGACTCGGGCCGTCGCCAAAAGGTCGGCCTGGGTCTGGCCTTTCAGGTGGAAGGTGAACCGCGGATCTCGCTCGAGATTTCTGAGCCACCCCCGTGGGGTCGGGCTGGGGCTGCCGCTGATGTAGATCTTGCCGTCGATGCGGTGAAACACGATCTCGAGCCGGCGGGGTTCGCCTGTCCGCCGACCGACGGTCGTGATGTCGATCACCCCGCTGCGTGAAAGCGCAGCGCGGATGCGCTCCAGGTCTTGGTCGCCGTGGGTTGTCTTCGGCATTCCAAAAACCAGAACCCGGTGGCCGCCCGCGTTAGTCCGTGGGCGCGAGCTCCGGCGGCGTTCCCACGCTCAAGAGCCGAGGTGCCCGGGGTCGAATCAGCCACAGGAAGAAAATCGAAGTCGCGAAGGCAAGGATGAGGCCGCCCGCGATATCGGCGACGTAATGCTGCCTGACCATCACGGTGGACATGGCGATCAGGGCGGCCCAGACGATCAACGGCCAGGTCCACCCGCGGCTGAACCGCCACCAGTGGATGGCGATGATCGTGGACGTCGAGACGTGAAGGCTCGGGAAATCGTTGAACGGGTGGTCGCCGGCATAGACGCCGCGGACCATCTTCGTGAAGATGTCATCGCCGGTGAGGATCGGGCGGTCGACGTATGTCTGCAGGAAAGCAAAGAAGACGTAGCTGACGAGGAACGTCACGATCATGCTCGCCACGGCCGACTGGAACACCCGGGCGCGGAACAGTACGAAGAGCACGAGCGACGCATAGATGAATGGTTGCAGCGATATGTAAGGCACCACGAACACAGGCACCACGGGCAGAGCCTGGTCGATCGGGCTGCGCAGGAACAGCCGGTAAGGCCCGTGGTTGAGATAGTCGTAGCCGAGGCTGGTGATGTAGTCGGCGACGCCCAACGCGACACAGAAAGCCGCGCCCCTCCAGCCGATGAACAGCACGCCCCGCCCCAGCTCGGTGCGCAGGCGGGCGAGGACCGCGCTCATCGCGGCCCACTGTAACCAGTGCTGGAATCGCCGGCGGACGGCGGATCGCCCGACTCCTCGACATCGGTACCCACCACCGAGTGACGGTGCTTGGCGGTCCCCGGGTCCATGTGGATCTCGAGGCGCGCGGCCGGGACGTCGTGGCGCACCGCACGCTCGACCTGGAGCACTTTGTCGTGCGCGGCCTGGAGGGTCGCGAGGGGATCGAAGTCGACGTGCATCGTGGCCACGAGCTCGCGGCCGACCCAACGTGCTCGCACGTCATGGACTCCGAGCACGCCATCCACCCGCCGGGCCGCCGCAATGATCTCTTCGATCATCGTCGGGTCGACCGCGTCCATCATCCGGTAGTAGAGCTGCTTCACAGTGCCGACCAGGATGAAGACGATCGCGGCCGAGATCGCCAGGCCGAGCAGAGGGTCCGCGATCCGCAGACCGAGCCCGGCCAGGCCGATGCCCGCAAACGCGGCCGCGGAGACGAGGGCGTCGACCCGGGAGTGGATGCCGTCCGCCTCCAGCGATTCCGACCCGATACCTCGACCGACGCGGACCTTGTACTGGGAGACGCCCAGGTTCGCGACCACCCCGACGAACGCCGCAGCCAGGCCGTACCCGATATTCGAGTACGCCGGCGGCTGGACGAGCTTCTGCACCGATTCGGCGGCGGCGACGGCGGCCGTGATGATGATCACGACGACGATCAACAGCGTGGCCACGTCCTCGAAGCGCCCGTAGCCGGACGAGTAGCGCCTGGTCGCGGGGCGGCGAACCAGCGCGAAGGTGAACAGGAGGATGAAGGTGGTGAGGACGTCGCCCGAGTTGTGGAGACCGTCCGCCAGGATGCTCGCCGACCGAGACGCCACCGCGGCGATGATCTCGACCAGCGCCGCGAAGCCGAGAGCGACCCCGCTCACCACCACGGCGCGCACGGCGTGCCGGTTGCCGTAGTGGGCTGACGAATGCGAATGCCCTGGACCCCGGCCGCTCACCCCGACCTCATGGTCTGAGTCTATGAGCCGCGTCCCGGGTTGTCGGCCGTGGCGGTGACGATGGCGGAGTTCTCCTGCTGGCCGCTGAGGCCGCTGATCATGCACCCGACGGTCGTCGTCGCGTTGTAGCCGACGTCGGGCTGCACGGGGGTGCGGCAAGAGCCGATCGCCTGCTGAGTCGAGGCGTTGGTCATGGTGAAGGTCACGGTGGACGGCGCGATCGCGCCACTGAGTCCTCCCAGGTTTTTGAGCTGTGCGGTGACGGCGCACGGCGAGGCGCATGCCGACGTGTCGACGGACACGACGGTGTAGACGGGGGGCAGGGTCGAAAGGTTGGTGAAGTCGATCACATCGGTGGGGGCGGCAAGGTGGAAATCGTGGTTGTAGTTGGTGTACTTGAGGTCGGCGGCGCTGATCTGGTCGATCGTCACCCCCTTGCCCAGGTGCACGCGCAGCAGCCGGTAGGGGGGCGTCGCGGCGATGAAGATGTCAGCGCGCGTGCCGGCGAGCTCGACTGCGCCGACTCCGTCGACTGACACGTGGTCGGTGCGAGAAGTCGCCGCGGAGCCGAGAAAGGTCGACTTGAACGCGCTCCCGCCGGTGAGATCGGGGAGAGGCGGCACGAAGCCCGCCGAACCCTTCCACCAGGCGTTGCCGGCGGCGTTCACCAGGTTGGCGGACAGCGGGTCGCTGCCCATGTGCTCGGCGAGGAACGACTGCCCGCGGAAATAGGCGTTATCACCGAGGATGATGGCCTCGACCTTCTCGCTGCCGCTGCCCACGATGACGTGGTTGGCATTGGGGCGGGTGGTCTGCATGTCGATCGTCCAGCTGGTGGACGCGGAGGTATACGAACCAGCCATCTCGAAGCTGGTGGCGTCGTTCAGCGACTGGGCGGCGCCGTCCTCCAGCGCCCGGGTCGAAGGCAAGCCCAGCCCGAGCGTCGCATCACAGGCCCCGGCCAGGAGCAGGAGCGCCCCGGCGCCGGCCGCTGCGGTGGCGCGACGCACTAACCCGCCAGGTGGTGACAAAGTGATCGATGCCAGTAACGGGTGGAATAGGATTTCCGTTACCCGACCATGGCCAGCACGGATGTGGCTTCCGCACCGGGGATCGGCGTCCCGGCAAGCCCACGGTCGGCCAAGCGGAGAACGGTGCGCATTCGGGGCCGGGCATACGCCGTCGTGCTGCCCAGCCTCCGGGACCCGCGGCTTCACGTTGCGGCGGTCATCCTCACCCTCCAGGTCCTGGGCCAGACGGTGCTCGATTTCAGGCTGTCGGTGGCCCAGATCCTGGTCTGCCTGGCGACCGGCGCCCTGATCGAGTTCGGGGTCAGCTTTTTCAAGGACAAGATGATCATGTGGCCGGCCAGCGGACTGCTGACCGGGAACAGCACGGCCTTCATCCTGAGAACGCCCGGCACGTATCACGGCCAGTGGTGGAGCCTGCATGGGATCTGGATCTTCGTGGGCGTGGTCGCGATCTCGATGGCCTCGAAGTACCTGATCCGGTGGCGGGGAAGGCATATTTTCAACCCGTCAAACCTGGGCTTGGTGCTGGCGTTCGTGCTGCTGGGGCCGCGGTTCACCGAGCCGCAGGACCTGTGGTGGATTCCAATGGGCCCCTGGATGATCGTGACGTACGCGGTGCTCATCGGCGGGGGGCTGTGGATCGCCTGGGAGCTCAAGCTGATCGGGCTGGAGCTCGGCTTCATGGTCGGTTTTGCCGCCTTCGTGGCCCTCGCTCTGGCCCCGGTCCCCGACCACTGCATGGTCGCCAGCTGGCACGCCACGCCTTTGTGCGGCCGCGATCTCTGGCAGATTCTGGTCACCTCGCCGGAGGTGCTCATCTTTGTGTTCTTCATGATCCCCGACCCCAGAACCGTGCCCGACGGCCCGGTGGCCAGGGTCGTCTTCGGGGTCCTGGTCGCCCTGCTGTCGGTCCTGCTCATCGGCCCGACCACCCTTGAGTTCTGGACCAAGACCGCGATCCTCGCCAGCCTGGTGATCGCTTGCGCATTGCGCTTTGCGCTCGTGCGCATCCTCTTGCCCCTGGAAGAGAGCGGCGGGGCGCTGGGCGCTGTGCGGCGGATGGGCTGGGCGGCTCCGGCGGGGTTTGTCATCGCGATCCTCCTGATCTCGGCCGTGCCCGTTTCAGCCCAGCTTTCCACCCACAGTCCGGAGCCGGCGCCGGAGCTGCCGGACGGCTCGACTCCGGTCCTGACCCTGAGCGTCGGCACCGGGCCAGACGTCGCCAGCTGGATCGTGGTCACCGCGGCCGGCGCGCTGCCTCCACCGGGCACCGCGGCCTCGGTCTCCGCCAGCTCGCGGGTGTGGGCGCTGCCTGCGATCCCACCGGTGGGCCTCCCGGACAACGTGACCGCCTTCGACCCCTCGACCACCCAGCAGGTCGCCAACCGGATGGTCCATGACGCAGTCCTCGACCTGATCATCGAATCGGAGGCACGCAGGGCCCACGACCTGGCCCTCGCCCAGATCGGCGCCAGCGACGACGCGCTGACCGAGTTCACCGGCGTGATCAGCCAGGACGTCGCCGCCGGACATTCGATTCAGAAGACGTACAGCTTCGACCGCGTCAGCCTCACGTTGTTCCTGCCCAAGTTCAGCACTCAGGCGCGGCGCCTCATTGGGGTCACGCTGCACGGCACGACCACCCTGGTCACGCGGGACGCTTCGGGCAACGTCGTGTCGCAGCAGACCCAGGCTTACGCGAAGAGCTGGGGCCTCGGCGGCGACAACGGCAACCTCGACCACGAAGTCATCTCGACCGACTTCACCGATCTGACGCCGGCCTAGCCGCCGGAGGGATGCCGTCCGGTTCGAAGATGGGCGGAGGCTCGATCCCGAACGTATCGGCCAAGCGAACGAACAGGTTGAAGAGGGCAGCGTCGTAGGCGGCTTCGGCGATCTGCTCGTCCGTCCAGCCGGCCTCGCGCAGCCCCTGAACCTGCTCGTCGGTCACCCTGTACGCATGCTCCGTGATGGTCCTGACGAACTCGAGCAGAACGCGGTGCGGCTGGTCCAGCCCGGCGGCGTCCAGGTCTCCGCTGCGAAGCGCCTCGGCTGCCTGGCTGAAACTCTTCCCCTGCAACTGCAGGAACCACGTGTGCGAGCTGAGTCAATACCTGCAGCGGTTCAACGCGGAGACGTACGACGCGATCATCTCGTGCTGTGCTCGCGACAGGGCGCCGTCGGAAAAGTGCATCCGCGACGCCTGGTCGATCGCGGCCAGGAAATCCGGGCGCAGGCTCATCGTCTTGAGGATCGCCGGCACGACGCCCGAAGGACTGTGAGCCTTGGCCGCCGCGTAAATCTCGGCAAGCCCCTCCGATGCGTCCCCCTGCTCGATCATCTTGATCCGAGCCATGGCGCGATCTTAACCCATGGTTAAGTGGCCCAGATTCAGTGCACGATCAATACAATCCACTCGCCGTGGCCGCGACCACCCCGAATGACGCGCTCGCCAGACGGCCGGTAGGCGCTGACGCCAGCGTGGACGAGCACCTCAAAGCCAATCGAGCCCTGTGGGACGAATGGACCGGCATCAACTACCGGTCCGACTTCTACCAGGTCGATGCGTTCAAGGCGGGGCTCAACAAGCTCCGTCCGTATGAGATGGAAGAGGTCGGCGACGTCGACGGCAAGACTCTCCTGCACCTCCAGTGCCATTTCGGGATGGACACACTTTGCTGGGCGCGGCTTGGGGCCAAGGTCACGGGTGCGGACTTCTCGCCGGCCGGCATTGGGCAGGCGCGAGCGCTTGCGTCCGAGTTGGGCATCGACGCCCGTTTCGTCTGCTCCAACCTGGGCGAGCTGCCAGAGCACCTGGAGGGTACGTTCGACGTCGTCTACACGTCACGAGGG
>JBOHUP010000197.1:0-1949 GCA_050734615.1 Candidatus Dormibacteraceae bacterium
GTTCTCGCGGTCCTCGTCGTCGACCACGATCACGAATCTGCCTGCCTTGAAGGCGGCCATGGCCTCAGGCACAGTCGCAAGTCCCATTGCTCGACGAATGTTACCGACGAAGGTTTCGGGCGACATAACGGGCGACCACATCGGCCTCGAGGTTGACCACGGAGCCTTTCTTGTATTCGCCCGCCACCGTGACAGCCAGGGTGTGCGGGATCAACGCGACCAGGAAGGCGCGCGCGCGGTGGTCGACCGAGGCGACGGTGAGGCTCATGCCGTCGACCGCGATAGAGCCTTTCTCGACTACAAAGCGCCGCAGCGCCGCGGGGAGCGCGATCTCCACCTCACGGCCTGAGGTGGCCGCGGTGACCTTGCGGACCGTCGCCTTCGCGTCGACGTGACCCTGCACCAGGTGGCCGTCCAGCAGCCCGTGCGCACTCAGGGGAAGCTCGAGGTTCACGCGCGAGCCTTTGGCGGCACGACCGAGATTGGTGCGACGGAGTGTCTCCGGGACGATGTCGGCGAAGAACGCACCGCCCCGTTTCTCGACCACAGTGAGGCAACATCCGTTGACCGCCACGCTTGACCCGATCCGCAGGCGGCGCGTGGTGGAGGTGGAATTGATGCCGATCCGGTGCGGGCCGGCCAAAACGACCGTCCCGACGGCGCTAACTATCCCGGTGAACATTGGTGTAAGCGGTGATCAGAGTGTCATCCCCCAGGCGGGTGAGATCCACGTCGCGGAGGCGAATCGCGTCAATTAGGCGTCCGATTCCAGCCCCGCCAACCGGCCCGGGCGCCTCGCGGCCGCCGATCACAGCGGGTGCGACATACGCGTACACCTTGTCGACGAGGTGCCCCGCGAAGAAAGACCCATGGACCTCACCTCCGCCTTCCACCAGCACGCTGAGCAGCATGCGCTTGCCCAGCTCGTCGAGTAGAGCCGGCAGCGACACGCGACCGTCAGCGCCCGCCGGGAGCTTCAAGACCTCTGCCGCCCCCACCCGGCCGGCGCGCGTTGTGGCGATCAAGGTCCCGGCGCCGACGAGACTTGCGGATTGCCTGATCCGCAACTGGGAATCGAGCACCACCCGGACGGGCTGACGGGCGTCCTCGCCCTCCAGCCGGGTTGTCAACATCGGGTCGTCGGTCATCACCGTGTTGACGCCCACCAGGATCGCATCATGCATGTGACGCAGGCGATGCGAGTGCCGGCGCGCCTCCTCTCCGGTGATCCACCGCGATTCGCCGGTGCGCGTGGCGATTTTGCCATCGAGGCTCATGGCGAACTTGGCAGTCACGAAGGGACGGCCGGTCAAACGCTGCTTCACGTAGAACTCGTTGAGCTGGAGCGCCCTTGACTCGTGCACACCCCTTGCCACGTCGACGCCCGCGGCCTCGAGCATTCTCACACCGGCACCTCGCACGCGCTCGTCCGGATCGGCCATCGAGATGACCACCCTCCGCACGCCCGCTTCGACGATGGCCTGAGCGCAAGCGGGGCTCCGGTGCTCGTGGGCGCAGGGCTCGAGGTTCACGTAGAGGGTCCCATCGCGGGCCTTCTCGCCGGCGGCCGCCAAGGCCTCCTCCTCCGCGTGAGGATGGCCCGGACCGCGGTGGTATCCCTCGCCCGCGAGCCGGCCCGCGGAGTCCAGGACGACCGCTCCCACCATCGGGTTGGGACTGGTGCGGTAGTCGGCCTTGAGCGCAAGCTCGAGGGCGTGCGCGGACCAGTGCAGGTCTACGCTCGGGTCGCTCTCTCTAGACAGCAACTTATGCGCGCCAAATCAGACCACATAGTGATCGCAATCAACAACCGAACTGGTCTACGAGATTCTCCATCGTGCTTTCGGCGCTGGATCCGTAATTTGTTCGTTTTCCTCACCTTCAGTGAGCTGAAGAGTGAGTTATAGGTGAACAAGCCCTCGGGCTATTAGTACCGGTCAGCTCAAAGA
>JBOHUP010000198.1:0-4577 GCA_050734615.1 Candidatus Dormibacteraceae bacterium
ATGCCGCGCTCGCAGAGGATCACGTCACGATTCCCCTGGGACAGGACGTACTCCGCCGCGAGCAGCCACTCCTCGATCGTCGATGACATGCCCCGCTTCAACAGCACGGGCTTGCCGGAGCGACCGGCCTCCTGCAGGAGGGCGTAGTTCTGCATGTTGCGCGTGCCGAGCTGAAGGATGTCGGCGTAGCGCGCCACGAGCTCGACGTCGTTTGGCGACACCACCTCGGTCACGACCTTGAGCCCCGTCTCGTCACGTGCGGCAGCCATCATCTTGAGCGCGGACTCGCCGAGGCCCTGGAACGAGTAGGGCGATGTCCGTGGCTTGAAAGCGCCCCCACGCAGCACACGTGCTCCCTGAGCGGCCACGTGCCGCGCGGTCTCGATGAGCATCTCGTCGCCTTCGACCGAGCATGGACCGGCCATGATCACCACCTCGTCCGCACCGATCTTCACGCCGCCCACGTCGACCACCGTGTTGAGCGGCCTGAACTCGCGACTGGCCAGCTTGAACGGCTTGGTGATCGGGATGATCTCCTGGATGCCGCCCAGGTGAGAGAAAGCATCCTTGTATGCGTAGGCGTTGCCGCCGATCACGCCGACCAGCGTTCTCTCCTCGCCTCGGGAAAGCTCTGTCTTGAGCCCGATCTCGTGGACGCGGTCGACCACCGCATTGATCTCCGATTCGGACGCCGTGTGGGACATGACGATGATCACGGTTTGAGCGACCCCCTCAGGTAATCAAGGTCGGCTTTGATCGCCTGGGCACCGCGCAGGTAGGCGAACCGGATCGAAGCCTGCGGACGAGGTGTGTTGTAGAGCAGCAGGATGCGCACGCACATGGGCACGCCGCGCGGGTTGGGCAGCTGGACGTCCATGTCATGACCGCACAGCAGCGGAACGTCCATCCAGCCCAGCCGGCGCGCGGCGAGCGCCGGGTACTCGGCGTTGAGATCGCGCGTCGTGGTGAAGTAACAGAAGGCGATCTCCATCGGATCAAGGTCGTTCAGCCGGACCAGCTCACGGAGCAGCTCGTCGGTGGCATCGGTGATGGCCTCGGCCGTGTTCGCATCGGCGGTCGTTGCTCCGCGTATCCCTCTCAGCGACATGCGGTCAACAATTCCTTGACCAGGGCGACCGCGTCCCCGCCACGATCGATCTCGGCGACGATCGCGCTCCCGACGGCGGCCGCGTCGGCGGCGCCGCGCAGAGCTTTCAAGTGTTCCGCCCTCGAGATGCCGAAGCCCGCAGCCAGGGGGAGCGCGGTCTTCTTGCGCACGTCGGCGAACAGCTCTTGCATCCCGTCTGGAAGATCCTTGCGAACACCGGTGATGCCGGTCACGGTTACGCAGTAGACAAATCCGCTGGAGTGCGCGCAGATGTCCGACATGCGATCGCGGGACGTCGTCGGCGCGACCATGAATATGGTATCGAGGGCGGCCGATCGCAGCCATCCGGCCACGGGCTCCGATTCCTCCACCGGGAGGTCAGGCACGATCACCCCGGACACGCCGGCCTGGGCCGCCTCGGCCGCAAAGCGGCGAGGGTCATGCGAAAGGATCGGGTTGATGTAGGTCATCAGCACCACCGGCACGCCCTCTGTCGCGATCGCGGCCGCCACCTCGAGCGAGCCGGCCACGGTCATCCCGTGCTCGAGCGCGGTTTGCCCCGCGCGCTGGATGACCGGGCCGTCGGCCAGCGGGTCCGAATGCGGGATACCGATCTCCAGTGCGGCGATGCCCGAGGCCGCCAGCCTCTTCCCCACCTCGATCGACTTTTTTCTGTTCGGGTGCCCGGCCATTATGTAGGCGATCAGCTTCAGGTCGCCGTTGGCGCGCACCGCCGACTCGAGGCGGGTCACCTCAGACACCATCGACCGAGTCCATGTCCTTGTCGCCGCGCCCGGACAGGCAGACCAGGATCCTGCCGCCCGGCCCGAGCTCGCGCGCGATGACGCCGGCCTGGTGCAGGGCATGGGATGGCTCCAGCGCAGGCATGATGCCCTCGAGGCGGGTGCAGAGCTTGAACGCGGCCAGCGCCTCCTGGTCGGTTGCCGCGACGTAGTCCACCCGTTCGATGTCCCGCAGGTACGCATGCTCCGGGCCGACACCCGGGTAGTCGAGGCCCGCCGAGATCGAGTGCGTCGGAATGATCTGACCATCGCCGTCCTGCAGGACGTAAGAGAAGCTGCCGTGCAGCACGCCTGGGCGGCCCCCGACCAACGACGCGGCGTGCTCGCCGGTCCTGATCCCCTTGCCGGCGGCTTCGACGCCGACGAGCGACACGTCTTTGTCGTCCAGGAATGCGGTGAATATCCCGATCGCGTTCGATCCGCCGCCCACGCAGGCGACGACGACGTCCGGCAGCTTGCCGTCCACGGCGAGGTACTGCTCGCGCGCCTCATCCCCGATCACGCGCTGCAGGTCGCGCACCATCTCCGGATACGGGTGCGGCCCGACCACCGAGCCAATGATGTAGTGGGTCGTCCGCACGTTGGTGACCCAGTCACGAATGGCCTCTGAAGTGGCGTCCTTCAGGGTCTTCGAGCCGCTCGTCACCTCGACCACCTCGGCGCCGAGGAGCTTCATCCGGCGCACGTTCATCGACTGCCGCCGCATGTCCTCGGTACCCATGTAGACGGTGCATTCCAGGCCGAACCGCGCGCACACGGTCGCCGTGGCCACGCCATGCTGGCCGGCGCCTGTCTCGGCGATGATCCGCTGCTTGCCCATCCGCAGTGCGAGCAACGCCTGCCCGACCGCGTTGTTGAGCTTGTGCGCACCGGTGTGGCAGAGGTCTTCGCGCTTGAGATGGATGTGAGCACCACCGAAGTGGGCGCTTAGCCGCGTCGCGGCATAAAGCGGCGTCGGGCGGCCGACGAACGCGTGGCGGTGGCCCGCCAGCTCGAGCTGAAACTGAGGATCCGCCTTGGCTTCGTGCCAGACGCGTTCCAGCTCGATCAGAGCGCTCATCAGGGTCTCGGGGACGTACTGCCCGCCGAACATCCCGTAACGCCCGTCGACCGGATGGGTCGGGCTGATGCGCGCCATCACACAGCCATCTCCGCCGTCCGCACGGCGCGGATGAATGCCCGGACCTTGTCGGGATCTTTGACCCGAACCTCCGCCTCGACGCCGCTGGAGACGTCCACGCCATACGGTTTGAACCGGCTCACGACCTCGCCCACGTTACCCGGTTCAAGACCACCGGCGATGAACACCCGCCGCGCGGCGAGCAGCGGACGCGCCAGGTCCCAGTCCCATGTACGCCCCGTGCCGCCTTGCTGGTCGGCCGACCACGAGTCGATCATCAACGGGTCCGGCCAGTGCTCCGCGCCCAGGATCCGATCGTCCTTCACCTTGAGCACCTTGATCACCGGCTTGCCGGCGGTGAACCCGGGCGGCTCGGATCCATGCAGCTGCAGCAGGTCCAGGCCGAGGAAGCTCGCCACCTGGCGCACCTCGTCTTCGGATTGGTCGATGAACACGCCGACGAGCGCCGGCCGGACGTCGAGGCCGTCGATGATCGCCTTGGCGGCCTCCGGGGCGATCCTGCGCCTGGACGTGCAGAAGTGGAACCCCAGCATGTCCGCGCCGGCCTCCGCCGCCGCGGCCGCCGCTCGGGCGTCGCAGATGCCGCAGATTTTCACGCGGACCATTCGCTGAGCTCCTTTATTCGCGCCGCGGGGTCCTCGGATCTCATGAGCTCCTCGCCGACGAGGATCGCGTCCGCGCCGGCAGCGTGCAGGCGCCTTGCATCCTCGGCTGCATGAATACCGCTTTCGGCGACGAGCACCACCTCGCTCGGAATGGACGGGCGCAGGCGCTCGGTGAGGCCGAGGTCGATCTCGAACGTGCGCAGGTCTCGATGATTGATCCCCACGATCCGGGCACCTGCTTCCAGCGCGATTTCCGCCTCCCGCTCGTCGTGGACCTCGACCAGCGCCGCCATGCCGCGGCTCCCGGCGACCGCAAGGAGCTCTTCCAGCCGGCGGCGGTCCAGCGCGGCGACGATGAGGAGCACGGCGTCGGCGCCACAGGCCCTGGCCTCGGCTACCTCGAAAGGATCGGTGATGAAGTCCTTGCGCAGGATCGGCAGTTCGGTCACGGCCCGGGCCGCCTGGACGTGCTCCGGACGGCCGCCAAAGCTCGCCATCTGGGTCAGGACCGACAGTGCGGCGGCGCCGCCTTCGGTGTAGACGAGCGCAAGGTCGGCGGGGCTGTACTGCTCGGCGAGCACGCCCATGCTCGGCGTGCGCTGCTTCATCTCGGCGATCACCGCCAACCCCGGGCGACGCAGCGCGCCGGCGAAATCCTTCGGGGTGTACGCGGCCACCCTCAGCTCGAACTGGTCCGAGCTCACGAGATGGCGCCGCCGCTGCAGGTCCTGCCTTGCCTCGATGACGAGTCGAGACAGGATGTCGTCCTCGGTCAATCCTGGGAGATTCTGACCCACCGCTGCAGCACGTCGCCGGCCCGGCCGGTGTCGATCGCCTCCGCCGCCAGGCCGATCCCCTCCTGCCAGCTGCCCGCCAGCCCGGCGGCCCGCAGGGCGGCCGCGGCGTTGAGAAGGACGACG
>JBOHUP010000199.1:0-2252 GCA_050734615.1 Candidatus Dormibacteraceae bacterium
CTGCAGAGCTCGCCCGTCATCGAGGGTCTTGGGTTCTGTCTCGGCACACGTGCCCAGATGTTCAATCTCGACCCCAATCACCCGAACCATGTCGAGGGCGGCAAACGGCCGCGGACGACGTTGAGCCCGTCGCTGGCGCTTCGGGACGGCGAGCCACGGCTCGCCTTTGGCACGCCGGGTGGGGACCAGCAGGACCAGTGGACGCTGCAGTTCTTTCTCACCCATCTGCTTTTCGGTCTCGACCTCCAGGCGGCGCTGGACGCGCCGACGTTCCACACATCGCACTTTCCCAGCTCGTTCGCGCCTCACGACGCGCACCCGGGGCGTCTGCACGTGGAGCCGCCGCCGGATCCCGGGGTCCTCGAAGAGCTGCGGCGGCGCGGGCATGAGGTCGAGGTCGCGGAGCGGTGGGCCCTTGGTCGGACCTGCGTGGTGGCGCGCGACCCCCGGACAGGGATGCTGTCGGCCGCCGCCAACCCGCGCGGCGCGCAGGCATATGCGGTGGGCCGCTAGGCCGGCAGGGGAAAGAAGCAGGCGGCCCGGTGGGCCCCGAGGTCCACTGTGTCGAGCGCAGGCTCCTCCTCGGCGCATCGGGCCTGGGCCTTGAAGCAGCGGGTGCGGAACCGGCACCCGCTCGGTGGATCGACAGGTGAGGCGACGTCACCCTTGAGCAGGATCCGCTCGCGCCGCTTCTCGAGGACGGGATCCGGGATGGGGATGGCCGAGAGCAGCGACCCGGTATACGGATGCCGAGGGCTGCGGTACAGATCGCGTGCGGGCGACACCTCGACGACCTTGCCGACGTACATGACCGCAATGCGGTCGGATATGTGCTTCACGACAGACAGGTCGTGCGCGATGAAGAGATACGTCAAGTGCAATCGGTCCTGGAGCTCTTCGAGCAGGTTGATGATCTGCGCCTGGATGGAGACGTCGAGCGCCGAGATCGGCTCGTCGCACACGATGAATGACGGATCCACGGCCAGCGCGCGAGCGATGCCGATGCGCTGTCTCTGCCCGCCCGAGAACTCGTGCGGGTATCGCCCGGTGTAATCCGCTGAAAGGCCGACGAGGTCAAGCAGTTCCAGGATCCGCGCCTTCCGTCGTGTGCCGCGAGCGAGGCGGTGGATGTCGAGCGCTTCGCCGAGAATGTCTTCGACGGTCTGCCGAGGATCGAGCGAAGCGAACGGGTCCTGGAAGATGATCGCCATATCCCGTCGCATGCCCCGCATCTCCCTGGGCCCCATGCGCAGGATGTCGCGACCCTTGAACCGGACCTCGCCGCCGGTCGGCTCGACCAGGCGCAGAACCGAGCGGCCGAGAGTCGATTTGCCGCACCCCGATTCACCGACCAGTCCAAGTGTCTCCCCCTGGTGGATCTCCAGGTCGACGCCGTCGACGGCCCGCACGTAGCCGGTGAGCCGGCTGACGACCCCCGAGCGGACAGGAAACCATGTCTTGAGCCCCCGAACGGACAGGATGGGGTCGGCCGGCGTCCACGAGCTGTTCCCGTGGCTGGCGCCGCTCTCCGCCTCAGCCACTCGCGGCGGCCGATTCGAGCGAGACGCCACCCTGGGTCACCCAACAACGCGCCAGCTGCTCGCGCACCTGGCTCAGCTCCGGCTCGTCGGCGGCGCACCGCGTGACGGCAAATGGGCAGCGGGGCTGGAATTTGCAGCCCGAGGGCAGGTTGACCATGTCCGGAGGCGAACCGTGGATCGCCCGGAGTGGCAGGCGGTCATCGGCATCGATCCGTGGGATGGAGCGCAGAAGGGACCACGTGTACGGGTGCTCGGGGTGCGCGAACACGTCCTCGGTGCGGCCGTGTTCCACGATCCTTCCGGCATACATGACGATCACCCGGTCGCACATCCCGGCGACGACTCCGAGGTTGTGTGTGATGAGGATCGTGGCTGTGCCCGAGTCACGGTTCAGCGTGCGCAGCAGGTCGAGGATCTGGGCCTGGATCGTCACGTCGAGGGCGGTCGTCGGCTCATCCGCGATGAGGAGGCTCGGGCTCGTGCTGAGTCCCATGCCGATCATCGCCCGTTGCCGCATGCCGCCCGAGAACATGTGCGGGTATTGCCTGGCGCGCTTCGCCGCGTCCGGGATGCCCACTTCCTTGAACAGCGCGGTAGCGGACGCGATCGACGCAGCCATGCCCATGTGCCGGTGGATCCGCAACGGCTCGCCAACCTGCCAGCCCGTGCGGTAGACGGGGTTCAACGAAGTCATCGGGTCCTGGAAGATCA
>JBOHUP010000200.1:0-2536 GCA_050734615.1 Candidatus Dormibacteraceae bacterium
CGGTCAACCCGCGTATCGCGAGGGCGGGCGCGACTTCGGTGGCCGCGTGCGCCTTCTCAGCCGATGACATACGCGTCCTGCACCTCTTTTCGCGTGCGGAGCTCGGTCATGCGGCCTTCTGACAGCACCTTGCCCTGGGCCATGACGACCACGTTGCCGCAGATCCGCTCCACGGTGTCGAGCTCGTGCTCGACCAGCAGGAGCGACATGCCCTCCGCGGTGAGCTTGAGGAACAGGTCTTCGAGCTGGCGGGAAAGGCTGGGACTCAACCCCGCCATCGGCTCGTCGAGGAGAAGCAGCTTCGGCCGCATCATCAAAGCTCGCATCGTCTCGACCGCGCGCTTCTGGCCGCCGCTTAGGTTGCGCGCATACTCGTCCGCCTTGGTCTCCAAGCCGAAGGCGCGGAGCATCGCCCGCGCCTCCAGCAGGAGCTGCTCCTCCTGCTTGGCCCAGTAGCGTTTGCCGGCGAGGATGCCCCACGCGCTCTCTCCTCGCTGGCCCGGCGCCGCGACCAGCAGGTTTTCGATCGTGGTCAGGCCGCCGAAGACGCGCGCCAGCTGGAATGTGCGGACCAGGCCGCGCCGGGCGAGCCTGTGCATCGGCCAGCCGGTCACGTCCTGCCCGTCGAAGATCACCCGACCGCCATCGGGCTGCAGGAACCCGCCGATCACATTCAATGCGGTCGACTTCCCCGCCCCGTTTGGGCCGATCAGCCCCGTGATCGAGCCGCTGGCGGCAGTGAACGACACGCCGTCCGCAGCGACGACTCCCCCGTAGCGTTTGATCAGGCCCCGGACTTCCAGGATCGGCGCGACGTCGCTCAAGGGCCGCCGCCATACCTGGGGCTTCGCTCGGGCACGACGCCCTGAGGACGAATCCAGATGAACGCAATCGTGAGAATCCCGAGCAGGATCCAGCCGAGGTCTTCACGTAAGCCGATCCGAATCGAATTGAACGACTGGGGCAGGAACTGGACCCCCTGCAGGATCAGGATGGCGACGAGGAACGTTCCGATCGTGACGCCGCGGTTGTTGCCCATCCCACCCACGATCACAGCCGTGAGCAGCGCCAGCGTCTCGATGTAGTTCCACGCTCCGGGCGACCAGCCGCCGATGAACGCGACCAGAAGCGCTCCGCTCAATCCGCCGAATGCGCCGCCCACCGCCTGGACCATCAGGCGCATGGCCACGATGTCTTTGCCGATCGCGGCGGCCGCGTACTCGTCATCGCGCATGGCCCGCAGCGAGCGTCCGATCGGGCCGTTGGTGAAGCGGCGGAGCACGAGGTAGCCCGCGACGCAGCACGCGGCCACGATGGCGACGTAGGCCCAGCGCTGGAGCTCGGGATCCTGGTCGGCCAGCGGCCCCGGGATCAGGCCGAGGCCCGCGTTGCCGTTCAGAAACCCGGTATCGGCGCTGACGACGGTGGCCGCCATCAGCGAGACGACGAGCATGGCCACGGCCTGGTAGTCAGCACGCAGACGCTTGAGACCGGTTAGGCCGATGAGCACCCCGACCACCGCCCCTATGAGCGTGCCTGCCGCCACCGCCACGGGAAAAGGGAGGGTGAAGCCGCCCACGTACTGCTGGAAGTTGCCCGCAGCGGCCGGAGACCCCAGGGTGCAGACGGCATAGGTGTAGGCGCCCGCGGCGATGGTGACGATGAAGGCGAGGTTGGCCACCCCGGCCACCCCGAACTCCAGGTTCAAACCCCAGGCGGCAAGCAGGTCTGTGCCGAGGTAGACGAGCAGGACGACGAGGTAATACTCCACGTCAGGCCGTCAGGCGCCGCGTCGCGGACGCTGATCCGAAGAGCCCGCGCGGCCGGAGCAGGAGCATGAGGATGAGGATGGCGAAGGCGACGACCTCGCTGTATTCGGGGTTGGCAAAGCTGGCCGCGAGCTCGCCCGCGATTCCGACCGCGAGGCCCCCGACCATCGCCCCGTATGGCTGGCCGATGCCGCCGAGGACTGCCGCGGCGATCATCGGGATCAGGAATATGGGCCCGAGGGTGAAGTCGAAGCTGACCGTGGTGATGGCGAGCGCGACCCCCGCCGCCCCGCAGAGCAACCCTGACAGCATCCATGCGAGGTCGCTGATGCGGTCGGTGTTGATGCCGCAGCTCTGCGCGAGGATCCGGTTCGAAGACGTGGCGCGCATCGCCCGTCCCAGTGTGGTGCGTGTGAGCAGCAGATGGAGCGCGAGCATCAAGAAGAGGGTCAGGAGAATGATCGTGACCTGGCTCGCGGTCAACAGCATTCCGGCGAAGCGGAACGTCTGGCCGCTCTGCTCTCCGTAGCTCTTGGCGTCAGGCCCGGCGATGGCGACGATGACGTACTGCAGCACAATTGCGGCCGAAACGGTCACGATCACGAGTGCGAACGCCCGTGTACCTCGCTGGACCAGCGGAGCGAGCAGCCAGCGGTGGAACCCAACCGAGATGGCGCCGATCACGATCCCCGCTATGGCCAGGGCAATCCAGGCGTTGATCCCGCGGTCGATCAGGAACAGTCCCACGTACGCGCCGAGGGTCATCA
>JBOHUP010000201.1:0-3504 GCA_050734615.1 Candidatus Dormibacteraceae bacterium
GCGTCACGTACGTGATCGTTACCGACGGCACCCAGGGCGGTGAGGACCCCAAGCAGAAGGACACCGAGCTCAAGGCGATCCGCGAGAAGGAGCAGCGCGCGGCCGCTCGCGTGCTGGGCGTCAACAAAGTCGAGTTTCTCGGCTACAGGGACGGCCATCTCTCCCCTGATCTGAAGCTCCGTCACGACATCGTGCGGATGATCCGCAAGTACAAGCCGGAGCTGGTGATCACCCACCTGCCGGGACGCGTCATCGACGCGCCGATGGGCGGCTCACACCCCGACCATCTTGCGGTTGGCGAGGCCACCCTGGCCGCCGTGTATCCAGATTCGCGCAACCCGCGCGCGTTCCGCTCGCTCCTCAAGGAGGGTCTGGAGGCCCACGAGGTGAAGGAGGTCTGGATACCGTTCTGGACGTCGGGGGACTATTTCGTCGACATCAGCTCGACCCTCGAGCGCAAGATCGAGGCGCTGCACAAGCACAAGAGCCAGGTCGCCAAGCCAGGCCGCGAATGGGACTTCGAGAAGTTCATGCGCAAGCGGCACGCCGAGGTTGGCAAGAAGGGCGGCTACCGTTACGCGGAGTCGTTCAAGAAGATCACGGTCTAAACTCCAGGCCGATGTCGGAGGATTGGCCGCCAGACGAGCTCCCACCGCCGCCTTTTCTGCGGCCGCCACCGATCCTGGGCTACGTCACCCCATTTGAGCCGCCAGTCGACCGCTATGAGCCGCCGATCGACTCGGTGGGTCCAAGACGGGGTTACTTAGACAAGTTCGGGGGTTTGCCCTGGTGGCAGATCGTACTGGCGGTTCTGCCGCTGACGCTCGTGGTCGGCGGCGGGCTGCTGGGCGCCCTTGTCGGCGCGATGGGTCTTTACGCGAACCTGTCAATCGCCCACACCAGGCTGGGGACGGTGATCAAGGTTCCGTTGATGATCGGCATGGCAGTCGCGTGCTACCTGATCTTGATCGTCGCCGCAGGCGTGGTGCACAACGCGACACAGGTCGCCTACAAGGCGTCTTTCAGCGCCTGCCAGATCGCTTCGGCCCACGCCACATACTGAGCGTCGCCCGGATGCAGGCCGTTGGAGGCGATCCATCCGTTGGACCCGATCCGGGACGTACTGGCCGCCGCGAGGTCGACCCAGGTGAATCCGCGCGCCGCCGCCTCGTGCCGGGCGACCTCGTTGAAGACCGAGGTGAGCTCCTCGACACGCTTTTCGCCCCCGAACCCAGCCGCGGCGGGGACGTATGACCAGGTCGGGATGGAGATGGCGGCGTCGCGGCCGGTGGGATGGCCGAGGGCGGCGATCTCGTCGTAGATGCAGGCCAGGTTCGTCCTGTAGTGCTCGGCCGAACGGCCCCGCACCGGGTCGTTGAGGCCGATCAGGACCGTCACCAGATCCGGCTGCACGACCGCCAGAAGGGGCAGCTCACGCTCGATGAGGTCCTCGGTCGTGTAGCCGTTGACCGCCGGGTTGGTCAGGTCGGCATTCAGGCGGGCGGCGATGATCGAGGGCCAGACGTGCGACCGGCTGGAAGCCCCGGTGCCGATCGTGTACGAGTCGCCCAGCGCCAGGTAGCGGAGGCTGGCCTCTAAGCCCATCGGCCTGAGGGGCTAGCGTTCGACGTCGGCCAGGGAGCTCCAGACCTCGATCTTCGTGCGCACCCGGCGAACCACCTCGTCCATGAAGGCGGTGGTGGACGCCTGCCCGCCCAAATCAGCCGTCCGCACGCCGTCGGAGACCGCCTCGAGCGCCGCCTCGTAGACCACGCGCGAAGCTCTATGCGCCTCGTCGTCCCGCATGTAGCCGAGCAGCGAGGCGACGGCCAGGATCATGGCCATCGGGTTGGCCACGTTCTTGCCCTGCAGCGCCGGAGCGGTGCCGTGAGGCGCCTCGGTCATCGCCACCGTCACAGCTCCCGTCTCGTTAAACGCGAGCAGCGTCGACTCCGCGCCCGCGATGGTGCCGAACATCTGCATCACCAGGTCGGACAGGGTGTCCCCATCGCGATTGAGCGCCGGGATGACAAGCGATTCGCCCGTGGTGGTGAGGAGGAGCGCATAGGTGGCGTCGATCAGCTGCGGGTTGTAGCCGACGTCAGGATGGCGCTGGGCCGCCGCGTCCAGCTCCTCCTTGAACATCCCCTCGTAGACGGGGCTGACCGTGAACTTCGGACCGCCGAACACCTTGGCCTCGATCCGCCGCGCATGGGCGAACGCGTACTCGGCGACGATCCGGCAGGTGCGGCGGCTGATCTTCTCCGTGCGGTAGGCCCATTCGTCAAGGTCGTGGCCCTCGCGCCATTCCTTGGCGCCGTAAGCATCGTCGACCGCCATGCGGATGACCGAGATCGGCGCGTGCACTCCGGCGAGCGGCCTGACGCCGGGGATACGGCGTCCGGTGCGGACGATCACCCGGCCGTCGATCTGCTTGCGCAGGATCGCGTTCGGGCTCCCCACGTCGCCGGCGCCCTCCGGGGTGACCGTGGCCGCTTTGATCCCGAAGCCGCACTCGCGCAGCGCCTCCGCGGCGTCGAGCACGACCTGGTTGCGCGTCTTGCGGCGCTCCTCCAGAGAGAGGTCGAAGTCCCGCCTCTCGATCTTCAGGCCCAGCACGTCGGGCTCGAAAAGGCGGAGGGACTCGAGGAGCAGCTCTTCGCCGGTCTGATCGCCGTGCAGGACCGCGATGATCGAGGAGCCCATCAGCCGAATCATATGGCCCGGCCGGCGCCCGGCCCGTCGCTGCAGTGAGTGGCTGGGGTGACATCCGGCGCCGAACATGGCTCAACTGAAGGGCCGGCGCGGACGCTCTGCTACTATTGACAGCGCCTAGGTAACCTAGGCTTTTTCTTTTCCACCCCCAGCCAAAGAGACAGCTATGGAAGACATCATCAGCCTCGCCTGCGGCGTCTGCAAGCGCCGCAACTATACGACCGTGAAAAACAAGAAGAACGATCCTGACCGGATCGAGATGAGCAAATACTGCAAGTGGTGCCACAAGCACACAGCCCACAAGGAGACCAAGTAACAGTCCAATGGCCGTAACCACCAAGCACCGCGCGGACCAGCCGTCGGAGTTCGCTCCAGGGCGATTCCTGCGCGAGGTCTTTGACGAGCTCCGCAAGGTCGTATGGCCGACCGCCGGAGAGCTTTACCGCTATACGCTGGTGGTGATCTTCACCGTCATCCTGCTCGGCGCCTTCATCGGCGGCACCGACTACCTGCTTGGTTTGATCACGAAGCGGATCATCTACAACGGGACGGGCGGGTAGGCATGGCTGTCGAAAAGAGCGCGGCCCCAACTCCGGAGCAGGAAGCGCAGTGGTATGTGGTCCACGCCTACTCGGGACACGAGGAGAAGGTCAAGAAAAACCTCGAGAAGAGGATCGAATCGATGGACATGCAGGACAAGATCCTGCAGGTGCTCGTCCCGATGGAGGACGAGATCGAGATCAAGGACGGCAAGCGCCGCCACGTGCAGAAGCGCATCTTCCCGGGCTA
>JBOHUP010000202.1:0-4631 GCA_050734615.1 Candidatus Dormibacteraceae bacterium
GTGCGGGCCTGACCCGCGCGGCGCAGCTGGTCCGGGGGGGAGGTGTGGTGGCATTTCCGACAGACACCGTGTACGGCCTCGGCGCCGCGGCCGACGACGAGGTGGCGCGACAGCGCGTTTACCACATAAAAGGACGGCCGATCGGGCTGCCGCTGATCCTCATGGTTGCCGCCGAGTCGCAGCTGGAGGGCTGGGTGCACGTCGACTCGCGAGCCGAAGCGATGATGCGGCGGTGGTGGCCGGGACCGCTGACGATCGTCCTGCACGCCATCGGTGGAGGGACGCTTGGAGTGCGGATCCCGAAGCACGACGTAGCGCTCGACCTGCTGCGGTCGACCGGGCCGCTGATGACCACGAGCGCGAACTTGCACGGAGACGAGCCCGCGATGACCGCGAAGGAGGCGGGCGCGCTCGATGGCGTGATGGCGGTCCTGGACGGGGGGACCGCGCCGGGGGGCATCGCGTCTACGGTGCTCGACCTCACCGGGCCGGAGCCGCACGTGCTCAGGGAGGGCGCCATCACGACGCCGGAGCTCCTGGGGCCGCCAGGTCCCAAGTCGGGGTAGGGACGACCTCTCACCGGCGGGTCTGCCGCCACCGCCCGGGCGAGCGGGGAGGTGATTAGCATTCGCCCTATGGCTGCTCCCATCACCACGATGTCGTTCCGGGCTCTCGACAAGGAAGACCCGGAGATCGCCGAGCTCATCCGCAAGGAGTTCAAGAGACAGTCCGAGACCCTCGAGCTGATCGCCTCCGAGAACCTCACCAGCCCCGCCATCCTCGAGGCCCTGGGCACGCTGCTGACCAACAAGTACGCGGAGGGCTACCCAGGCCGGCGCTACTACGGCGGCACGGGTGAGGTCATCGACAAGATCGAGACCCTCGCGGTCGAGCGCGCCAAGAAGCTCTTCGGCGCGGAGTACGTCAACGTCCAGCCGCACGCCGGCGCGCAGGCCAATGCTGCCGTGTACATGGCGGTCTGCCAGCCCGGCGACCGGGTGATGGGCATGGATCTGTCGGCGGGCGGACATCTGACCCATGGAAGCCCCGCCAACTTCAGCGGCAAGCTGTACGAGATCCACTCCTATGGCGTCGACCGCGAGACCGAGACGATCGACTACGACGCCATGCAGAGTCTGGCGGAGCGGGTGCGGCCGAAGATGCTCCTCGGCGGGTTCTCGGCCTATTCGCGCATCGTCGACTGGGCCCGCATGAAGCAGATCGCCGATTCGGTCGGCGCGACATTCTTCGTTGACATGGCCCACGTGGCGGGGCTGGTGGCGGGCGGCGTCTACCCATCACCGATCCCATACGCGGACATCACGACGACGACCACGCAGAAGACCCTGCGCGGCGCATGGGGCGCGATCATTCTCTGCCGCAACGACTGGCAGAAGGCGATCGACTCCGCCGTGTTCCCCGGCATCCAGGGAGGTCCCCTCATGCACGCCATCGCGGCCAAGGCGGTGTGCTTCGGCGAAGCGTTGAAGCCGGACTTCAAGGTCTACGCGAAGCAGGTCGTCGTCAATGCGAAAGCGCTGTCCAACCGACTGATGGAGCGAGGCTTGCGAATTGTGAGCGGCGGCACCGACAACCACCTGATGCTCATCGACCTGCGCCCTCAGAAGCGGACGGGCAAGCAGGTCCAGGACGTCGCCGACACCGTCGGCATCACGCTCAACCGAAACTCGATCCCATATGACGAGGCCTCGAAGTTCAACCCGAGCGGTGTGCGTGTGGGCACGCCGCTGGTCACGACTCGAGGAATGCGCGAAGCGGAGATGGTCGAGATCGCCGATTGCATCGTGGACCTGGTCGAGCGAATCGAGGACCCCGCCACCCTCGACTCGATACACGAGCGGGCGATCGACCTGTGCCGGCGGTTCCCTGTCCCGTATGCATTTGACTGATTTCTTCGGGCCCAACGGGCTGGCCAGCCTGCGCGACCACCTTCTGCCCGGCTTGTGGCCCTTGCTAGCGGCGCTCGCCGCATGTGCCTTGTTCGTGCCTGTCGCGATCACCCTTTCGCGCCGGACCGGATTGATCGCGAGGCCGGGCGGCCGCCACGCGCACGAGAAGCCAACGCCTTTGCTCGGCGGCTTGGCGATGTATGTCGGGTTTGCGGTGGCGGTGCTGGTCTTCCTGCCCGGCTACGCCCAGACGCCGGGTGTGCTGCTGGTCTCCGGGCTGGCGATGGCGCTGCTCACCGTCGATGACCGTCGCCCGATCGCGCCGCTGGTCAAGCTCGTCGTGCAGATCCTGCTCGCCGCACTGGCCGTGCTGGCCTTCGGGATCCAGATCGGGTTCATCCGCCTGCCCGGCAATCACATCGTCCATTTCGGGTTGCTGCTGGCCGCACCGATCACCATCTTCTGGCTCGTGGGCATGCAGAACACCGTCAACTTCCTGGATGGGGTCGATGGCCTGGCCGCCGGCGTGGTTGCGATCGTCGCGGTCATCCTCATGCTCGCGGCGGGCGAGCTGAACCAGATCGAGATCGTGAAGTTGAGTGGGGCGCTGGCCGGAGCTTGCGCCGGATTTCTGCTGTTCAACTTCCATCCAGCGCGCATCTTCATGGGTGACTCCGGCGCCCATTTTCTGGGGATCGCGCTCGGCATGATCTCGATCCTGGGCGTGGCCAAGGTCGCCGTAGCTTTTGCCTTGGCCGCACCGGCGCTCGCCCTCGCGCTGCCCATAGCCGATACGGCGTGGGCGATTCTGCGCCGCCGCTTGGAACGCGCTTCGGTCGCGCGTCCCGACCGCCTGCACCTGCACCACCGCCTGCAGTCCTTCGGGCTCGACCCGCGCCAGACTTGCTTCGTTTTCTACGCGGCGACGGCCCTGCTCGGCGCACTCGGCCTGACGCTGTTCGGCCACGGCCGCGTGCTGGCCGTGGTGCTCGTCGCGACCGCCGCCCTCGTCTCGACCGTCGCCGCGGACCTGCTGCAGCACACCGGCTGGCGCATTCGTGCCCCCTTCCTCCGCCGCCTGCTGGCCGATCCGGGTTCCCGATAGAATTCGGAGGGGCATGGCGCCCACTTCGAGTGCGGGCCCCACGGGGACTGACATGGCCGGCATCGGGTTCTACCTGGCGGCGGCGGTGCTGCTCCCGCTGCTCGGAGGTGTGGCGCTCGACAAGGCGCTGCATACGGCGCCGGTCTTCGTCCTGGTCGGACTGTTCGTGGGTCTGGCGGCCGGCGCTGCAGGCATCTGGTTGAAGGTAAGGGAGCTCTCGAGATGATGTCGGGCGGCCTGCTCAAGGTGACGGTGACGATCTGTGCCGTGCTCGCGGCATCGATCGCCATCGCGGCGGGCGCGGCCGGACACGCGTCGCTTGGGATCGGCATCGCGGCTGGACTGTTGCTCGGGTCTATGAATGGCTACTTGATCCAGGCTCTGCTGGGCCGGGGGACTCCCTTTGTGGCCGCAAGCCTTTTGCGCATCTTCGGGCTGACCGCGGTCATTTTCATGGCGGCGGTCGTCCTGCGCGGCTCCGGCTGGACGGTTCCGCTGGGGGTCGGCCTCGCGCAGCTCGTCATGGTCGCGGCCGGCATCCGGCAGGGGGCGAAGGCATGATCCTGGCGGGAATGCTCCAGGCAGACGGCAACTTCGGCACGCATCCCACCGTCAGCCTTGGTTGCGGCCCGCTCTGCACGTTCAACTACGACAGCCTGATCTCGAGTGCCCTGGCCATTCTCGCCACCATCGCCATCGCCTTCTGGATCCGAGCGCGACTTCGCGAGGGCGAACCGAGCAAGGTTCAGGCGATCTTCGAGTGGGGCTACGACCTGCTGCGCGGGCTGATCAAAGACAACGTGGACGCCGGTGCGCTGTTCATCATCCCGCTGGCGCTCACCCTCTTCCTTTACATCCTCGTCGCCAACTGGCTTGAGATTCTGCCCCTGGGGTTGTTTCCGATTCTGCACGGCGCCAACGCTGACGTGAACCAGACCTTGGGCATGGCGCTCATCGTCATCGGCCTGGTGCAGTGGTACAGCGTGCGCGTGCTCGGGTGGCGCGGCTACCTGCGGCGCTTCACCAGGCCGTTCGAGCTGCCGGCGTGGGGACGGGCGATCTATACGCCGCTGAACATCATCGAAGAGCTGGTCAAGCCGGTGACCCTTTCGCTGCGGCTCTTCGGCAACATATTCGCCGGCGGCGTCATGATCGCCCTGATCGCAGGCTTTGGCACCCTCGCGCTGCCGGTTGTCGGCACGGTGGGCGGGACGGTGCTCGGGGCGGCGCTCCTGGCGTTGTGGAAGGCGTTCGACGTCATCTTCATCGGGTTCATCCAGGCTTTCATCTTCATGCTGCTGACGGTCATCTATTTCGGTATGGCCCGCGAGGGCATCGACCACCTGCATCACGCGACTGCTTCGACGAGCGACGGCAAGGCTTTGACGACGTTGACGACCATTGACCAAGGAGGGCACTCATGACTAACCACGGAATCGAGCTCGCCGGAGCCTTGATCGGCTTCGGCTTACTTATGGGACTGGGCGCAATCGGCGCCGCGGTCGGTGACGGCCTCGCCGGCAACGCATTCATCAGCGGCGTGGCGCGGCAGCCCGAAGCGCAGGGCCGGATGATCCCCTGGCTGTTCACGATCGTCGGCCTTGTCGAGGCGATGT
>JBOHUP010000203.1:0-8260 GCA_050734615.1 Candidatus Dormibacteraceae bacterium
ACCTGCGCCAGGCCCGCGTGCGCGTCAGCGTCCTCGGCAACCCAGAGCAGAAGAAGGAATCGATGGCAGGGCGGGTTTCGGCACGCGGCCTGATCAGGCACGAGCTGGGCAGGCGGCTGCAGAATCTCAAGTTCTCCCCCTAGCTGCGGTTCGAGCTCGACCCCTCGATCGAGTACAGCGTTCACATCGCGGAGCTCCTCAAGCAGGTCCTGCCGCAGGGTGGCGCGAATGGGGAGGAGGAGTCATAGCCAAGGCACAGAGCAAGACCTTCCATCAGTACGACGAGATCAAGGAGCTGATCGACGCCAACCAGGAGATCCTGATCTTCGGCCACAAAGATGCCGACGGCGACACGCTGGGCTGCAGCCTGGCCTTCGCCGAAGCGCTTCGCTCCGCAGGCAAGGACGTGTGGGTTCTCATCCCGCCGCCGCTCCCGCAGATGTATACGTTCCTACCCCGGTTCGATGACATTTTGGCCGAGCCTCCGCGTGGGATCGACCCACACCTCGTCTTCTTCTTCGATTCGGGGAACCTGGAGCGGTCGGGCAGCAGCGTCAAGCGCATCGCCGCCCATGCCGTGATCGTCAACGTCGACCACCATCCTTCGAACTCCCGGTTCGGTGACGTCAACGTGATCGACCCGGTGGCCTCGGCGGTCGGCCAGATGGTGATGGAGATGCTCGACCATTTCGGCTTCCCGATCACACCGTCCATCGCCACCAACCTGTACGTTGCGCTGCTCACCGACACCGGTGGATTCCGTCACGAGAACACGACTCCACGCGCACTCGACGATGCGGCACGGCTGGCACGGCTCGGGGCCGACCCGGGTCAGATCGCGACGCAGGTTTACAAGATGCGTCCCGAGACGACCCTGAAGCTCAGTGGCCTGGCCCTGGCGACCATGCGGGTCGAGCTCGAGGGCAAGCTGGCCTGGGCCAAGGTGACGCGCCGGATGCTTCGCGAGGCGAATGCGGTGATGGCCGAGTCCGAGGGCATCATCGACACACTGAACAGCATTGCGGGCCTGGAGGCCGCCATCCTTTTCAAAGAGGTAAAGAGCGAGCTGACGAAGATCAGCGTGCGGAGCCGCGGTGGCGTCGATGCGGCCGCGCTTTGCGCATCCTTCGGTGGTGGCGGCCACATCCGCGCCGCCGGCGCTGAGATCGACAAGCCACTCGACGATGCGGAGAAAATCGTGCTGGCGGCCGCCAAGGAGGCCATCCTTGCCGCCCCCTCAGAGAGCTGACTCGCCTCCTTTTCCGACCGGTGTCCTCAACGTCGACAAGGCCGCCGGCGAGACTTCCTTCTCGGTGGTCAGCCGCCTGCGGCGCCTGACCGGTGCTCATCGCGTCGGTCACGCAGGCACGCTCGACCCGCTGGCCACCGGTGTCCTGCCCATCTTGTTCGAATCGGCTACCAGGCTCGCTGAATTTGCGCTCCGCCTGGCCAAGACTTACGTCGCGGAGATCCACCTTGGCTTCACGACCGCCACTGACGATGCCGAAGCGGAACGCGAGGCGGTCGGCAACCCGAGCGCCCTGATGCGTGATCAGCTCGAAGCGGCTCTGGTGCAGTTCACCGGCCGCATCCTTCAGGAACCGCCTGCTTTCTCCGCGGTCAAGGTCGAGGGCAAGCGCGCGTATCAGCTCGCCCGCAGCGGCGAGGCGATCCGGCCGGCGGCTCGCGAGGTCATCGTGTACGAGGCCAGGCTCCTCGACTTCCAGCCCGGCCGCGAGGCCGTGGCGCGGGTGGAGATCAGCTGCGGCAGCGGCACATATCTCCGATCGATCGCGCGTGACCTGGGCGCGCGGTTGGGGGTCGGTGGTTACCTGGGGCGCCTGGTGCGAACTGCCTATGGACCTCTGGCGATCGAATCCGCGGTGCGCTCTGACGAGATCACGAGCGCGGAAGTTGTGCGCGACCGGATGCTTCCAGCCGAAGTCATACTGCCGGACATGGAGCTGGTTCGGCTCACGGTCGAGCAGACCGCGATGGTCCGGCAAGGGCGTCCCGTTCGTGTCTTGCCCGAACCCGGGCCAGGCCAGGTCCGGGCGCATGACATGACCGGGCGCCTCATCGCCCTGGGCCACACCGACCCCTTGCGGCGCACCTTCGTGCCCGAGAAGGTCCTCAACTGAAGACCCACCTGGGATTGCCGGCGAGCCCGATCGGAGCGGTGGCGCTCACGGTCGGCAGCTTCGACGGAGTCCACCTCGGTCACCTGGATGTGATCAAGCACACCGTCCGTGCCGCCAAGGCGGTGGACGCCCAACCGGCGCTGATCACCTTCGAGCCGCATCCGCGCTGCGTGCTCGACCCGGCGAACTGCCCGCAATCGATCACCACCCTGCACGAGAAGCTGGCTCTGGTCGAGGCGGCCGGGATCGCTCACGCCATCGTCCTTCGGTTCGACCGTGAGCTTGCATCCCTGGCACCGCAGGAGTTCATCGAGCGGCTGTCGGCGATCATGGACATACGGCACTGGGTGATCGGGTTCGACTTCGCGTTCGGCAGGGGGCGAACAGGCAACGCAGATTGGCTGCGGACCCACGGCCATGAGGTCGAGGTCGTATCGCCGTTTCTGATCGAAGGCCACGAGCTCCACAGCTCCGAGGTCAGGCGGTTGGTCACCAGTGGCGAGGTGGACACAGCCAACCGCCTTCTGGGCCGCGAGTACTCGATGGGCGGCCCGGTCGAGGCAGGCGAGCGCGTGGGCCGGCGCCTCGGCTTTCCGACGGCCAACATAGGTATCGAGCCGAACAAGCTGGTCCCTGCGCTCGGCGCATATGCGGGCCGTGCCTCTTTGCTGACCCCGAAGCTCGGCGCCCAGAAAAGGGAGCATGCGGGCGGCGATTTCATAGCCGCTCTGTCGGTGGGCTACCGGCCGACGTTCGGCGGCACCCAGCTCCGAGTCGAAGCGTTCCTGCTCGACTTCGAGGGAGACCTGTACCAGCAGAAGCTGGAGCTGCGATTCGTCCGCTACCTGCACCCCGACATCAAGTTCCCCAGCCCCGCCGAGCTCGTCGTGCAGCTCAAGAAGGACGTGGAGGACACGCGACGGACCGTCGCCGGATGAACACGAGACCTTGACGAGAGTTCTCGTGATCGGCGGCGGCATCGCCGGTTACACCGCCGGGCTGGCCGCGCGACGCGACGGCGCCGACGTGACGATCGTGGCCCGGGCGCCAGGCGCCACGGCACTCTATGCGTGCGGCATGGAGATCGTGGACGACCTGGACTCGATCCTCGAATCGCAGCCGCACCACCCGATCACACGACTCGGGCTCGACTCCGTGGGCCTCGCGACCGAGCTCGACGGCGCGATCGAGGCGCTCCGGCTCGCCCTGGAGAAGGAGGGTCTGAAGTTCGAGGGCGGCTGGCGCACGCGCGGCCTCTACTCCGATATCCACGGGCTGGCGCGACCCGCCAACCTCGTGCCGGAGCAGGTCGCCGCCGGCGAGCTTCGCGGCCTCAGCGGCAGGCGCGTCGCAGTCGTCGGCGTCGCCCAGGTCGGCGATTACGACGCTGCTTCCACCGCGCAGGCTCTGAAGGAGCTCCACGGGGTCGACGCGTTCGCCGAAGAGGTGAGCATCCCTGACCTGCCGGTGGCAGCCGCGCTCACCGATCTCTACGGGCGCCGGGCGCCGACCGCGGCCAGGCCAAAGGCGGCGTCGATCGCCTACCCGCCGGGATTCACCAACCTGCCCGAGAACGGGTTCGAGCTGCTCGCGTCACCGCCCTCGCCGCACGGCTGGCGTCTTCAGCAGGCCATCGCGCTCGGCACTGTGAGGGCGCAGATCACCGGGTTTGAGACAGCCGGTGAGCGGATCCTCGCGGCTCGAGCCGGCGAGCGGATCTTTCGGGCGGACGCGTTCATCCTGGCGACGGGGCATCACATCGGCGGTGGCTTGCATGGCGGAAGGCACGCCACCGAACCGTTGATGGACCTCGCCGTTTTCCACGAAGGGCATGCTGTAAGCACCCTGGGAACTCGCTTCCAGCACCTGCAGTACCTCGATCCACGGGAGGAGCTGCGCAGCGGCCTCGCCACCGACCGGCGGCTGCATCCGCTCGACGCGGAAGGCTCGGTTCGTCATTCGAACCTCTTCGCCGCCGGGGCGGTGCTGGGTGGCTACGACTATGGCGGGCCATCCGGGTTCGGGGTGCCGATCCTCACAGGTTGGCTCGCCGGCCGGTTCGCCGCGAAGAATTCATGAGGGCCGAGCTGGAGGCGATCGTCGGGCCCGTCGCGGTCGAAGAAAGAGCCGTCCGTGACCTGTGGCCACTCGGCCTCATGGACGAAAGAGCCGGACAGAGCACCGGGCGCGTGCTGGTCGTCCGACCCGGGAGCCGCGATCAGGTCGCCGCGGTCCTGCGATGGGCCGCCGCCAACGATGTGACCTTGACTCCCCTCGGAGGAGGGAGTGGGGTCTGCGGTGCGGTTTCGCCCAATCCCGGAGAGGTCGTGGTCGACATGACCGCGTTCGACAGGATCCTGGAGGTCGACGAAACCAACCTGACGTGCCACTGCGAAGCAGGTGTGAACGGGATGCTGCTCGAGCAGCACCTCAACGGCCGCGGGCTGACGCTGGGCCATTTTCCGAGCTCGCTACCGGGAACGACGGTCGGTGGTCTGGTCTCGACGCGCTCGTCAGGTCAAGAGTCGAGCCGTTACGGCAGCATCGAGGACATGGTGCTCAGCCTCGCGGTCGTGCTTCCGGACGGGACCTTCGCCGCGCCGCGTCCCGGTCCACGATCCGCCGCGGGACCCGCGCTCCACGAGCTGTGGATCGGGGCCGAAGGCGGGCTCGGCATCGTGATCGGCGCTGTGCTGCGCGTTCACCGGATTCCGCCGGTGACGGTAGGCCGAGGCTACGGGTTTGCTGACCTGGCCTCGGGCCTCGCCTGCATGCGCGAGGTCATGCAGTCCGGGATCAGGCCACTCGTCTTGCGGCTCTACGACGCCGAGGACAGCGCGTTCAACGGCTTCGACCTTCCCGACGGCGGATGCGCGCTGGTCGTGGCCACCGCGGGGCTGGCGGAGGTGGCCGCGGCCGAGGCAGCCGCCGTGAAGGCCTTCGCCGGCTCGTCGACCGACCTCGGTGAAGGGCCGTGGGAGCGCTGGCAACGCCATCGATTCGACCTCTCGGCCGAACGGCTGAAGGCTTGGCTCGAGCCGGCCGGCTCATACCTGGACACGATCGAGCTGGCGGCGCCGTGGACGGTGCTCCCCGAGCTGCATTCCCGCGTCAAGTCCGCAATAGGGGTCGGCGGCCTCGCGTTATGCCATTTCAGTCATGCCTATCAGCAGGGCTGCTGCGCGTATTTCTCGTTCGGCGGCTCGGCCGGCACCGAGCAGGATGCACGCGCCGCCTATGGGAGTGCGTGGGAGGGGGCTATGAGCTCGGCTTTGGAACTTGGTGCGACGATCACCCATCACCACGGCGTGGGCCAGGTGAGGGCACGCTGGGTGGCGGATGAGCTGGGAGGCTGGCTGAAAGTCTGGCGAGCGGTGAAGGACGGGCTTGACCCCCAGCGGATCATGAACCCGCGAGCCCTGGGAGGCTCGAGATAGGCGGCCAGGCCGGCGCTCCGATCCTCTTCGTCGTCAACCCGGCCTCGGGCGCCGGCAAGGCCGGACGCGAGTGGGCCCAGTTGGAGCGCTGGCTCCCTTCGATCAGTCTGCCTTTCGAGTCCGCCCTGACCACGCGTCCGCTCGAGGCGACTGAGATCGCGGAGCGGGCCGTCCGGCAATCGAGGCCGGTCGTCGTGGCGGTGGGCGGGGACGGCACGCTCAACGAGGTCGTCAACGGCTTCTTCCACAACGGAGCGCCGATCCCCACCGCGAGCAAGTTGGCGATGGTTCCGTTGGGCACGGGTGGAGACTTTCGGCGCACCCTGCGGATCCCGAGCGATCCAAGGCAGGCGGTCGAGGTCCTGCGCACCGGATTGACGAGGCGTCTCGACGCCGGATGCGTGACCTATCAAAGCGGCGACGGAGCAACCGCGGTTCGGCATTTCGTCAACATCGCCGACGCCGGTCTTGGCGGAGATGTCGTGTTCCAGATGGGCAACGGCACAAAGCGCTTCGGGAGCGCCGCCTACACGCTCGCGGGGTTTCGGGCGTTGATCGGCTTCAAGAACAAGCCGATGACGGTCAACGTCGATGGCGCAACACACGAGCTGGCCAGGGCTCAGCAGGTGGTGGTGGCCAACTGCCAGTTCTTCGGCGGCGGCATGAAGATGGCACCCTCCGCGTCGCCGACGGATGGCGTGTTCGACGTGATCCTGATCAAGAATGCGGGCAAGATCGAGACCATGCGCGGCATGAACGACATCCGCAGCGGAAAACACCTCGACCAGACGAATCCGAAGATGGAGCTGATCTACGGCAAGCGGATCACGATCACCTCACCGCAGCAAGTGCGAGTGGACGTCGACGGCGAGGCGGTCGGATTCCTACCGGCCCTGTTCGAGATCCAGCCGGGCGCGATCGAGTTCATCACGCCGCGATAGTCTGGTTCACGTGACAAAAGGGGTCGTCGCGACTCCGCACCGGCTCGCCAGCGAGGCGGGCGCGCAGGTGTTGCGTGACGGCGGCAATGCGATCGACGCGATCGTCGCCGCGGACGCCGTGCTGTGTGTCGTCTACCCGCAGATGACCTCGGTCGCGGGCGACCTGATGGCGATCGTCTGGCCGGCCGGGGCCGCAGCGCCGGTTGGATTGGTCGGCGCGGGCCGCTCCGGGGAGCTGGCCACGATCGAAGCCGTCCGCGAGCGCGGCCACACCGCGATGCCTGTGCGCGGCGTGCTGACCGTGACCGTCCCGGGCACAGTCGAGGCCTGGGGCAGGTTGCTCGAGCGGTTCGGGTCCTTCGGCCTTGGCGCGGTCCTGGAACCCGCGGCGGCGCTGGCCGGCGATGGTTACGTCATCACGCCCCTGCTGTCCAGGTTCCTGATGGACGCCGCCGAGCTCCTCGGACGCGAGCCCTCCGCCCAGGCGCTGTATCCGCCGATGGAGGCCGGGATGCTCCTTCGGAACCCAGACCTCGCGTCGGTGCTGGACACCCTGGGTAGGAACGGGGTCGGCGGGTTCTACCGTGGGGACATTGCGGCAGAGATCGTCGCGGCGATCCAGCGGCGGGACGGCTTCGTCACGGCACAGGACCTCGCAGGCCACCGTTCGCAGTGGGTCGACCCGATCGCGGTCCGGTACCGGGACCTCGTCGTCTACGAGCTGCCGCCTCCGACACAGGGTCTCGCCGCGGCCGGCATTCTGGCCCGCCTGAACGCGTTGCCCGCCCAGCGGCTGCACGCCGGCGGCGGCTACATCGCAAGCTTCAAGCAGGCCCGCGACTCCAGCTACGCGCTCCGCGACCGCTACATCACGGACCCGGACTTCGCGATGGCTCCCGCGGCGCCCTTTCTCGACCCGAGCCACGACGCTGCCGGAGTCTCGGCTCTTCAGGATGGTGGCGACACCGTGTACCTGTGCGCCGCGGACGAGCATGGCAACGTGGTCTCTCTGATCCAGAGCGTCGCGTACGACTTCGGATCGGGCATCGTCGCGGAGGGCACCGGGATGCTGCTGCAGAACCGCGGGTCCTACTTCAGCCTCGACCCGGGTCATGTCAACCGTCTAGAGCCCAAAAAGCGCACCATGCACACGCTGATCCCGGCGATGGCCGCCAGGAGCGGCCGGCCCTGGGCCGCGTTTGGATCGATGGGGGGAGACGGTCAGCCGCAGCTCCAGGCCCAGGTCCTGGTCAACCTCGTGGATCACGGCCTCGAGCCGGCCGAGGCCGTGGCGCGACCCAGGTTCCGGATCCTGGCCGACGGGGTGACGATCTCGATCGAGGCGGACTACCCCGGCGCGGGGGAGCTGGGCAGATCGTTGCCAAACGTCGAGCTGATGCCGTCGAAGCACCATCAATTCGGCCACGCGCATGCGATCGTGATCGACGGTCCGTCGGCGTGGCGCGCGGGCGCGGACCCACGCTCGGACGGAAGCGTGGAATTCGCCCGCTGACGATCGAGGCCGGGTCGCCCGTATACTTCGAGGTCGAGTTTTGGCAGTAGAGACAGAAGTCAAAGGCAAGCTGATCGGCGAGCACAAGCGCGCCGACAAGGACACGGGTTCTCCTGAGGTCCAGATCGCGCTTTTCACCGCGCGTATCCGGGAGCTCACCGAGCACCTGAAGACGCACGCCAAGGACCATCACTCTCGCCGCGGCCTCCTCCTCCTGGTGGGCAAACA
>JBOHUP010000204.1:0-1739 GCA_050734615.1 Candidatus Dormibacteraceae bacterium
GGCGTAGGTCGATGCCACCGAGCCACAAGAGCAGCAGGTGCACCCACTCGGCGCGGGTGAGCCTCACGCCAGCGCCCCGTTCATCGACTGCCCATACTGGTGGCTGTGCCAGGTCTTCTCATCGTCACGGCCGCCGGACCAGAAGAACCCACGCGGGCCACCGTGCCATTCCACATCGCTGTCAACGGCGCCAAAGTCGCCGGGATCGAGGTCGCGGTGGCGCTGGCGGGCGATGCCGCGGAGCTCGTCAAGCCCGATGTCATCGCCAACGTGCTCGGCGTCGGCGTCCCGCCGCTGCGTGACTTGCTCGACAAATGCCTCGACCACGACATCCGCTTCTACGTTTGAAAAGGCTGTGCTGAGGCCCGTGGGGTCTTGCCGTCGATGATGACGCCGAACATGACGTTCATCGGGCCGCCTGACCTGGCGCGCATGACGATGGAGGCCGATAAGGTCCTCAGCTTCTAGTGCGGTGACGGCTCAGGTGCGCCAGGCACTCAGGCCGCACTAGTTTCTTGTCGCGCCGATGGCGGCCAGCGCGCTCGGGTTCTCCAAGGACGACAGGTCACCCGGGTCCTTGCCGGTGTAGACCGAACGCACGACACGCCGCAGGATCTTCGCGTTGCGGGTGCGCGGCAGGTCTCCGACGAAATGGACCGCCTTCGGCTTGAGCGGCTTGCCGAGCGCCGTGGCGACCATCTCCTGCATCTCGACGGCCAGCTCGTCGGAGGCCTGGCGGTTCGGCCGCAAAATGACGAAGCAGACCAGCGCTTCGCCCTTCATCTCATCAGGCACGCCGATCGCGGCGGCTTCGGCGACCCACGGGTGGCCGACCAGGATGGATTCGACTTCGGCCGGGCCGAGCCTTTTGCCCGCGACCTTGATCGTGTCGTCGGACCGGCCCAGCACGTACCACAGCCCGTCTTCCGGGTCCACGTAGGCCCAATCGCCGTGCACCCATACGCCTTCGAAGCGATTCCAGTAGGTCTCGAGGTAGCGCTCCCGATCGCCCCAGAAGCCGCGGGTCATGCCGGGCCATGGGTTGCGGATCACCAGCTCGCCGACCTCGCCGCGCACCGAGCGTCCTTCCGCGTCCAGCACGTCGGCGGCGATCCCGGGAACCGGGCCTGCGAACGCGGTTGGGCGCAGGTGGGTGATGACGTTGCCGCAGAGGATCCCGCCCGAGATCTCGGTGCCGCCGGTGTAGTTGATGACCGGAATGCGGCTCCCGCCGATGTGCTTGAAGAACCACTGGAAGGGCTCGGGGTTCCAGGGCTCGCCCGTCCCGCCAAGGATGCGCAGGCTCGAAAGGTCGTGGTGGGCCGGCACCTCGTCGCCGTGGGTCATCAACGAGCGGACGAGGGTGGGGGAGACGCCGAGCACGGTGACCTTGTGGTCTTCGACCATGCGCCACATGCGGTTGGCCGCGGGATGGTCGGGCGTGCCCTCGTAGAGCACCATCGTCGCGCCGAGGATCAGCGTGCCGAAGATGAGCCAGGGGCCCATCATCCAGCCAATGTCGGTGTACCAGAACACGGAGTCGTCCGCGCCGACGTCGAACCCGTGCGCCATGTCCTGCGCCGCCTTGATCGGGAAGCCACCGTGGACGTGCAGCGTTCCCTTCGGCTTGCCGGTCGTGCCCGACGTGTAGATGATCATCAAAGGGTCCTCGGGGTCCATCTCGTGGGTCTGCGCGTGGTCAGGCTCGTCCTCGAGCAGCACCTCCCACACCTGGTCGC
>JBOHUP010000205.1:0-8089 GCA_050734615.1 Candidatus Dormibacteraceae bacterium
GGGTGCTCCTGCCCGGGAACGCTCCCGAGACCGTGCAGGACCAGATTGCCGAGCTGGCCGACCTGACCAGGACGGCTGGGGCCGAGGTCGTCGGCTCCGACGTCCAGCGCCGGGCGGAGGTGGACGCCCGGCATTTCATCGGCATGGGCAAGGTTGAGTGGTTGCGCGACATGCGGATGGAGGGCGCGTACGACGTGATCATCTGCAACGAGGACCTCAGCCCTCGGCAGCAGCGCAACCTCGAGCTCGAGCTGAAGACGCGCGTGCTCGACCGCACCGAGATCATTCTCGAGATCTTCGCCCAGCATGCCCGAACCCACGAAGGTCGGCTCCAGGTCGAGGCCGCCCGACTCCACCATCTGCTGCCTCGCTTGATCGGGGCCTACGCATACGACCGCCAGGTCGGGGGGCGGCGCGGCGGTGTCGGCGCGCGTGGTGGCTTCGGAGAGCAGCAGATCGAGGTGGAGCGCAGGCGTATACGCCGGCGCATGCGAGACCTGGAAAAAGAGATCGAGCAGGTACGAACGCAGCGCCACCAGCAGCGCACGGGCCGACGCCGAGCGCAGCTGGAGACGGTTGCCATCGCCGGCTACACGAATGCAGGCAAGTCGACCCTGCTCAACACGCTCACCGGCGCGGGGGTGCGCGCGGAGCAGAAGCTGTTCGCCACGCTGGATCCGACGACGCGCAAGGTCGAGCTCCCCGCAGGTCGGGAGCTGCTGCTCACCGACACCGTCGGATTCATCCAGAAGCTGCCGACCGACCTCGTGGCGGCGTTCAGGGCGACCCTCGAGGAGGTGACTGAGGCAGATGTCGTCCTCCAGGTGCTTGACCTGAGCTCGCATGCGGTGGAGGAGCAGGCCGACACGGTCGACCAGGTGCTCAGCGATCTCGGAGCGGCCGCCAAGCCTCGTGTGGTCGCCCTGAACAAGGTGGACCTGCTGGGACCGGCCTCGCGGCGGCGCGCGATCGGCGCGCTGACGGCGCGCTACCCGGGAGCGGTCTCGATCTCGGCGACCCAGCAGACGGGTCTCGAGGGCTTGACGGCCGCGCTGGACCAGGCCACCCGGGGCGACGTAGTGCCTGTGGAGATCCTCGTCCCATACGGCAGCGAGAGCGTCCTGGCGACCCTGCGCAAGATTGGTGGCGTGGAGCGCACCGAATACGTGGCAACCGGAACCCGGGCGTGGGGCTGGGTGCCGCGTCACGCGGCGGGTCGGTTCGAAGCTTTCGCCGCGGCTAACGGAAGAGCCTGATCACTCCGCGTACCAGACCGACCAGGCTGACGTTGCTCGTCACGATCGGCTCATAGGCCGGGTTCTCGGCGACGAGTCGGACGTGGCCGTTGCCACGCTCGAACCGCTTGACCGTCGCATCTCCGTCGACCAGCGCTACCACGATGGAGCCGTTGGGCGCTTCGTGCTGGGGGCGGACCAGGACCATGTCACCGTCGAAGATGCCGGCGTTGATCATGCTGTCGCCCCGGACTCGGAGCAGGAAGTTGCCCTCCTGGGCCATGTCGGAAGAGAGCAGCACGTGCTCCTCGATGTTCTGCTCGGCCAGGATGGGCGCCCCGGCCGCGACGTTGCCCACCACGGGCACCGACACGGCGTTGCGGCGCTGCTGGTCGGCGTCCGCGTCCTGGACGAGCTGCACGGTGCGTGATTTGCTGGGATCCCGCTTGATGAGACCCCGGCGCTCGAGCTGGTTGAGGTGGTTGTGGACCGTGGAGCTGGAGCTGAGGCCGACCGCCTCGCCGATCTCACGGACGCTGGGGGGGTAGTTGCGGACCCTGGTCACGTAGCGGATGTAGTCGAGGATCTTGGCCTGCCGCTCGGTGAGCTGTTCTGTCAATTCGATCTTCTCCAACTGAAGTTAGGGGAGCGTGGGGAGGACGTTGCGCGCCATCCTAGCACTTTGGGTCTCCAAGCGCAAACCTTTGTTCGCACCTATTGACTTCTGAACGCCCGTTCGGTAGGTTGTCCCGAACAGATGTACGCAGCAGGGTACGGGATACGGCCGATGCGATCCAACCGGCGCTCGATGGGCCCGCGCACAGCGGTTCGTCTGCTCGGGGTCCTTGCCCTGGCGTCCCTGGCCGGGGGCGGAATTGCCCTGGTCGCGCACGGCGGTTCGACGCACGCGAATTCGACCGTCGTGGTCCAGCTGGGCGACACGCTTTGGTCGATCGCCGCCCAGCGGTATCCGGCGGATGATGTTCGCATACGTGTTGACGACATCGAGCGCGCGAATGGTCTACACAGCCCCGCCATCGAGGCGGGGGAGACTCTGCGCCTGCCGGCCTAGCCGGCGCCGGGCCGGCCGGTGACCCTCGTGCTGGTCTCCCGCCAGGGCTGTCACCTGTGCGATGAGTCTCTGGCCCTCATCCGCCAGCTCGGATGCGAGCCTGAGGTCGTCGACGTCGACTCCCATGATCAGCTGCACGATCTCTATGACTGGCGCGTCCCGGTCCTCATCCTCGACGGTCGCGTCATCGCCGAGGGCAGCATGGACCGCGCCCACCTGCAAAAGGCGCTGCACCCGGAGTGAGCCTGGCGGCTGTGGAAGCCCAGGTCGAATTACGAAGCCGTCGCCGTACACTCTCCGCCGTGCCGACAGCCGTCTCCGGCCAAGCGATACGCCGTCACGTGCTGGAACAGTCAAAGCGCGCGCACGTCGGTCACATCGGATCTGCGCTGTCGGTGGCCGACATCCTGGCGGCGCTGTATGGCGGCGTTCTCAAAGGCAAGCCGGGAGATCCCCAGCGCGACCGGTTCGTGATGAGCAAGGGCCATGCGGCATTGAGCCTGTACGCCGCGCTGCACCTGGCGGGCCACATCAGCCGCGAGGAGCTGGACACCTACTGCGTGGATGGTTCACTGCTCGGAGTTCATCCTCATCATGGCTTGAAAGGAGTGGATTTCTCGACTGGATCGTTGGGCCACGGCCTGGCGCTCGGCGCAGGCGCTGCACTGGCGGCCAGGCTGCAGGGCTCGTCACGAAGCGTTTACGTGCTGCTCAGCGACGCCGAGTGCAACGAGGGCAGCGTCTGGGAGTCGGCGATGTTTGCGGCGCACCACCGCCTCGAGAACCTGGTCGCGATCGTGGACGTCAACCGGCAGCAGGCGCTGGGCTTCACGGCCGACGTGCTTTCACTCGAGCCCATGGAAGATCGATGGCGCGCGTTCGGGTGGGACACCCATGTTGTGGACGGGCACAACGCGGCCCTGCTCGGTTCGACCTTCGAGTCACTGGGCGCCAAGCAGCCCCACGTGCTCCTGGCCCAAACGATTTTCGGCAAGGGCGTCTCGTTCATGCAGAGCCAGATCCGCTGGCACTACATGCCCATGACCGACCAGGAGTTTGCGACGGCCATCGGCGAGGTGGGGGACTAACCCATTCGAAGGACCTTCATTCGTACGCTGACCGAGCTGGCCAGGCAAGACCCGCGAATCGTCCTCCTCACCGCCGACCTGGGCTTCATGGCCCTCGAACCGTTCGCCGAAGCCTTTCCCGAGCGATTCTTCAACGTCGGCGTGGCCGAGCAAAACATGGTCGGGCTGGCGACCGGCCTCGCGGAAGGGGGCATGATTCCGTTCGTATATTCGATCGCCCCGTTTGCCACGCTGCGGCCTTACGAGTTCATCCGCAACGGCCCGCTGCTGCACCGGCTGCCGGTTCGGATCGTCGGTGTCGGCGGCGGCATGGAGTACGGCCCGAATGGAATGAGCCACTACTCGCTCGAGGACGTGGCGGTCATGCGGGCGCAACCGAACATGACGATCATCGCGCCGGCTGATCACGAGCAGGCCGGCCGGGCGCTCCGCCTCACTGCGCACCTGGCCGGCCCCGTGTACTACAGGCTCGGCAAGGACGACACATCCGTCGTGCCGGGCCTCAACGGCGCTTTTGAGCTTGGCAGGGTCCAGCGGATTCGTGAGGGCCGCGACGCCGTGCTCATCGCGATGGGACCGATCGCCGCCGAGGCGGTCGAGGCCGCGGACCTTCTGCTGGCGCACGGGCTGGAGTGCGCGGTGGCGGTGGTCGCCGAAATCAGCCCGCCGCCAGTGAACGATCTCGTCGCGCTCGTTTCCGGGCGTTCCCTCGTCGTCACCCTGGAGGTGCATTACGTCAACGGGGGCCTTGGTTCGCTGGTGTGCGAGGTCATGGCCGAAAAGGGCATCAGCGGCCGGGTGCTGCGGCAGGCGGTCCGGACGATGCCTGACCAGGGCGTCGGGGGCCAGCGCCACATGGAGCGCCTTTTCGGGTTGTCGGCGGCTCAGCTCGCTGAGGCGGTGATTCAGGAGCTCGCGACTGCGTAGCGCGCAGCCAGGTGCGGACGGCTGCGCAACCAGTCGGCTGTGATCCGCAGACCATGCTCGAGGTCGATGGACGGTCTCCAGCCGATGTTGACCAAACGTGAACAGTCCGCGACCCAGCTGGCGGTGTCCCAGACCCGGTCGTCCATCGAGCCCCAGCTGGGTTCGGCCCCGATGCCAAACAGCTGTCGGGCCACATTCACTGCATCGAGAAGCGTCGTCTGCCGTCCGGTTCCCACGTTGTAAACCGCCCCTGGTTCGACGCTGCTTGAGGCCGCGACCAGAAACGCATCGCAAACGTCCTCCACGAACACAAAGTCCCGAGCCGTCGATGCGCGTGCCAGCGGCGGCAATCTGCCCTCGAGGCCGCGCGCGACCAGCTGGGGTATGAAGCGGCGTGGATCCTCCCACGGCCCGTACACCGAGTACAGGCGCAGCGTGGTCACGGGCGCCTGATTCGTCCGGCCGGCCTGCGTGCAGTAGAGGGTCGCCGCCGCTTTGCCAACGGCGTAGGGGCTGGTCGGATCGAGCGGCTCGTCCTCGCGCGGAGGATGGTCTTTGAAACCGTATTCCGATGAGGATCCAGCGTTGACAAATGCGTCAAAGCCCGCCTCGATCGAGGCATCGATCAGATTCGCGGTCCCGATGACGTTGGTCCGCAAGATGAGCTCGGAGTCAACCTGCCAGGAATACGCGCCGTGGGCTGCGAGGTGGAAGATCCACTGCGGCTTGCTGTCGGCCAGGATGGCTCGCAGAGCGGCCCCGTCCTCAATGGCCGCCTCGATCCACCGGACCTTGTCGGATACGTCAGTGAGGCGCCACGGATCGCGAACCGACCTGACCAGAACGCTCACGTCGTGCCCGCCGGCCAGCAGCCGCCGGACGAGGTTGGAACCCACGAATCCCGTTCCCCCGGTGACCAGCACCCGTCGGGGATCGGCTGAAGGGCGCATTGAGCTCATTCGCCGAGGGGATTATCTCTTTCGTGCGATGGCATACAGATTGCCCAGTCGCAGTCCGAGCGCCAGCCGCCCAACTCGGGAACCACTCACCGCTTGTAACGCACCCTTTTTGACGCCGGACGGGGCGGGGAGGAGGTGAAGCAGATGCCGCAGACTGACGGTGTTCGTCGCCGCGCGGCATTCGAGCACGTCAAAGCGATGCTGTTCGAACAGAGTCGTCATCGTGCGTGAGCTGTAGAGATAGCAGTGTTCGATGTCAACGATCGGGCTGCGCTCGCCAAGCAGAAGTGCGGACGCCGACCGGATGTTGTGGTTGAAGCAAAGCAGGATCCCGCCCGGCTTCAAGACACGATGCAGCTGGTCGAGCATACCTCCAGGATCGGGGAGATGGTCGAGAACCTGGAAGAGGCATGCCGTGTCGAACTCGCCGGCGCCGAACAGGGTCGCGCTCATCATGTCGGTGGTTATGCAATCCCGGACTGAAGATTCGGCAGCTGCCACGGCCCGCCGACTGGGCTCAACCCCACGGACTGATCGGTAGCCTTGATTCAGAGCTTCCTGCAGCATGAAGCCATTGCCGCAGCCGACCTCGAGCAGGCTTTCTCCCGCTGCGTATCCCCTGGCCCTGGCCAGGTAGCGGCGATAGGTCGTGCGCAGGTTGGGTATCTCGGATGCGTAGTCGAATCCGCTCAAGCCGTATAGGTTGGAAAGAGTCGCATCGCCGGCTGCAGGGTCCGAGCGCACAAGGCCGCAGGTCCGGCAGCGGACCATCCGGTAGTGCACGCGATCGGGCAGGCGCCGCGCGGAGAACACCGACTGGTTGAACGAGGCCGCATCGAAGGTCGGCCCGTAGAGCTCGTCGGCATTGTCCAGCGTTCCGCATATGGCGCAGCGGGTGGGCTCGAGCACAACCCCGGCCTGCGGGGGGTCAATCATCGGAGCGAGGCTTGGGCTGGTTGAGGATGGATTCGACGACGTAGGGTGGTCGATGCTTCACCTCGTCGTAGATATGCGCCAGATAGGAGCCGATGATGCTCAGCGACAGGAGCTGGATTCCGCCGATGAAGAGTATGAGGACGATCACCGTCGTGAAGCCGCTCGCCACGATCTTGGGATCGACCAGCCGAGATACGACCTGGAAGACGATGGCAACAAACGCCAGCGCCACGGTTACCAAACCAATCCAGGTGATGAACTCCAGGGGGACGTAGGAGAACGACAGGATGCCTTGCCGTGCCCATTGGATGTTGCGCAGAAAAGAGTTCGTGGTCACCCCGAACATGCGCTCAGGGCGGACATACTGGACCCCGACCTGCTTGAAGCCGACCCACGCGCGAAGGCCGCGGATGAAGCGGTTGTTCTCGGGAAGCTCGTTGATGGCGTCGACCACCTGGCGATCCAGCAGCGAGAAGTCCCCGGCGTCAACCGGCACCTTCACGTAAGAGGTGGCGCGGAACACCCTGTAGAACGCCTTGTAGAAGAAGCGCATATGGGGCGGGGCGTCACGAGTCACGCGTTCCCCGTAAACGACGAGGTAGCCCTGCCGCCAGCGCTCGACAAACTTCTCGATCAGCTCGGGCGGGTCCTGAAGATCGCCGTCCATCAGGATGACCGCATCGCCGGTGCTGATCCGCATGCCGCTGGTGAAGGCGGCCTGGGAACCAAAGTTCCGGCTGTGGTTGACGACTGTGACGCTGTGGTCGCGGGCCGCCAGGTCTCTCAGCACCGCCGCCGCGTCGTCCGGGCTGGCGTCGTTCACGACAATGATCTCGCCGTCGACGTCCAACCGGTCGAACACGGCTTTCAGTCGGCTGTACATGTGCGGGATGGCCGGGGCGTCGCGGTAACAGGCCACGATCGCGCTCAGCTTCGTCCGGCGAGCCGTCGTCACTGGGGCTGCATCATAGACACAGGTGTCAGGGGAGGCAGGCCTTTGGGCCTCGGCAGACGGCCCAGCTTATCCTGGGATGATGCTGTCGATAATGACTGTTAACCGGTACATAGGCTCGAAAACGTCGGGTGGACTGGTCCGACCTGCGGGGACTGGGCTTCGCCGGTTCAGGCGGAGCGCTGCAGGGCCGGCGCGACGTCCAGGCCGCGCAGGAATACTTCCAGGGGCAGCGCAGCCTCTTCGAAGTCACTGCGGAGCAGCTCCAGGTCGGCACCTGCCTGCTGCAGGCCGGCGATCGCCAGCTCAACCGTGCGCAGCTCCTCGTGCACATACCGCTCCAGCGCCGCCTCGACCGGCTGGGTGAAGCTCTCGCGCTCCCAAGCCTCACGAACCTGGCCGGCCAGCTCCGTGAGCCGACCGACGACGGCTGCCACCGTCCGGCGCTCGGCAGGCTCGCCGCGGAAGCGGTCGACGGACTCGCCGTAAAGGCGGACCAGCCGCCGTAACTTGACCTGGGTGCTCAAAGTACGCATGTTCGGTCCCTTAGCATACCAAACAGTTGTTCGCGGTGCAAGCGGTGGTATCTGCTCAAGTGGTAGCCGCCGGGATCACGATCGTAAAAGCCACGGACCCAGGCGAGGTTCGGCACGCGACCTCAGGGGGCGAAGATTCGACAGAGGTTCTGCGCGAGGGTCTCGGCGTCGATGCCCGGATGGGTCAGGAAGTGGCCGACGGAATCGCTGACCGCGCCGACGACCGCCCGGCCGAAGACCTGGGGGTCCTTGTCGGCATAGAACGGATCGTGGATCTTGGCGTGACGGACCTCCTCGGCCACCGCGCCGGCAAAACGAGACTGGAGGTCATGCCGGACCCGATCCACGCCGGCGCTCAGCCCAACCGACTCGACGATCAAGAGC
>JBOHUP010000206.1:0-2663 GCA_050734615.1 Candidatus Dormibacteraceae bacterium
GTCTGCCTCGTCACCCGCCGCCTCCAGCACGCCGCAGGCCTCGAGCGCTCCCGGCTCACCTTCCCCGCTCCCCGTCACCGGCGCCTACGGCGTCCTGGTCGGCGCCCAGGGGGGCGCCAGCTACACCGTGAACCTGGTGGGGACGGACGCCAAGGTCGTGGCGAGCGCGCAGGCGAGCACCCCCACCGCAGTGACATGCGCCAACGCCGCGGGGGGCGTGGTTCCTCTTCCGGTGAGCACGAGCAACTCGCGGCTCTACTTCATGGACGGGCAGGGAGTGGTCCGCTTTCTCGCGCCCAACGGCGACACCGGACGCGCCACCTCGGTTCCCGTGGGCAGCGCGCGGCGAAGCATGTTCGCCGTGAGCCCGGACGACCAGCGTATCGCGGTGGTGGTGGCGGACTTCAACGCGACCGGCGCTGCGACACGCTTATACGTCGAGGACCTGAACGGCGGTGGCAACCACATCGAGCTGTTCACGCAGGGCGGCGCCTACACGCTCTGGCCGATCGGGTGGCGCGGAACGACCAGCCTCGTCGTGGCCAAGGTGCCCGCGTGCAGCCAGGGCGGCGGTCCACTTTGCTGCGGCCCGCAGGAGCTTCACGTCGTCGACCCGACGACCGCGGTCAGGAGATTCACGATCGGAGGGGCGACATGCGTCATCGCAGGTGCGGCCTCGCCCGCAGGCGCGGTCTGCGAGGACACGGCCGGCTTCAGCAAGGCAACCGTTCTCACCTGGACCGCGACCGCGGTGCGATCGATCGGCGTGAGCGGGCCGACTCCTGCCTACCTGTCGCCGGACGGCAACCGGGTCGCGCTTACTTTGTTCAGCAACGGCACGACCTCGATCAACGGCGCCGATCGCACCCTGGCCATGCAAGCCTGCGGCTGGATCGACGACACCCACATCCTCGCCGGCGGCGACGCTCAGCAGCAGCCACGCGTCGGCGACGTATCGACGGGTGCGGTGGTGCCGGTCGCGGCGCAGGGCTTATGCGGCGGCCGGCTCCCGGGCGGCCTTTAGAGGAGGTCTACCGGCGGCGTTCCGCGACCTCCGCCGCGACCATGCTGGCGAACGACTCCAGCGACATGTCCACCTCGGTGTTCGATCGGTCGCGGATGTTCACGTGCTCACCAGACGCCTCGCGCCCGCCGACGATCGCCATGTAGGGCACCTTGCGGCCGTGGGCGTCGCGGATCTTCCGCTGCATCTTCTCCGAGCGGTCGTCGACCTCGACCCTCAGACGGAGCGACCTCAACCGATCAGCCACCGTTTGGGCGTAAGCGTGCTGCTCGTCGGTGATCGGGATCACGACGACCTGCACGGGGTGCAGCCACGTCGGGAAGGCCCCGGCGTACTGCTCGATCAGGTACGCGGTCATGCGCTCGAACGCGCCGAACGCGCCGCGATGGATCATGACCGGCCTCTGGCGCGAGCCGTCCTCCGCGACATACTCCAGGTCGAACTTCTTCGGCAGCTGGTGATCGACCTGGACTGTGTTGTTGGTGAACTCGCGACGCAGTGCATCCCGGACCTGGAAGTCGATCTTCGGCCCATAGAACGCGGCCTCCCCCACTCCGACCTTGTACGGAAGGCTCAGGCTCTCAAGCGCCTCCTTCAGCGAGGCCTCCGCGCTCTCCCACTCATCGTCGGTGCCCGCCCATTTCGTCTTCACGTTGTCGCGCACCGACAGGCGATAGGAGTAATCCTCGACGCCGAGGACCGACATGAAGTAGTTCGCGAGCTCGATCGCGCTCCTGACCTCTTCTATCACCTGTTCCGGCGTACAGAAGATGTGCGCGTCGTTGAGGTTGAAGGAGCGGACCCGGATCATCCCCATCAGCTCGCCCGACTTCTCGAGCCGGTAGTTCTGACCAAGCTCCGCAATGCGCAGCGGCAGATCGCGGTAGCTGTGCAGGTCGTTCGCGTAGACCAGGATGTGGTGCGGGCAGTTCATCGGCCGCAGCTCGAGCTCCTCGCCGTCCTCAAAGCGCATCGGCGGGAACATCGTTTCGTGGAAGAGCTCCCAGTGGCCGCTCGTCCGATACAGGTCCAGCTTGGCCACGTGCGGGGTGATGACGTGCCGGTAGCCGCGCTTCAGCTCCTCGTCGACGATCCAGCGTTCGAGCTCGCGTCGGATGGTGGCTCCGTCGGGCAGCCAGATGACCTGGCCGACTCCGACCCTCTCGTCGAGCGCGAACAGCTTCAGCTCTTTGCCGAGCTTCTTGTGATCCCGCTTCTCGGCCTCCTTCAAGAACTTGAGGTAGTCCTCGAGCTCTGCCGGTGTCATCCAGGCGGTGCCGTAGATGCGGGTCAGCTGCGGCTTCTTCTCGTCGCCGCGCCAGTAAGCGCCGGCGACGCGCAGCAGCTTGAAAGCCTTGAGGTCGCGGGTCGAGCGCACATGCGGCCCGCGACACAGGTCGAGGAACTCGCCGGTGCGGTAGACGCTCACGTCGTCACCCTCGACCTTATCGGCGATCAGCTCGAGCTTGTAGTCCTGGCCGCGCCTCTTGAACTCCGCGAGCGCCTCGTCGCGCGAGATGGTTTCGTGCGTGAAAAGGCGGTCCTCCTGGACGATCCGGCGCATGCGCTTTTCGATTTCCGGCAGCTCGCCTTCTGAGATCGGCTGGCCGAAATCGAAGTCGTAGTAGAAGCCGTCCTG
>JBOHUP010000207.1:0-9378 GCA_050734615.1 Candidatus Dormibacteraceae bacterium
CGCCGTGCTCGTCCATCAGGACCATCTAGCCCGGCTGCACCTCGCGCACGAAGTTGGCATGCACCGTGTCGAGGGCGCAGGTTTCTGATGCAATGACGTGCGCGGGCTGTCCGGGCAGCGGGATGAAGCCGATGCATAGAGGTCGGAACCCATACGGGTCGCGCAGCGCGATCAGCTGGTTGGGCGTGATGATCCCGCACGAGTAGGCGCCCACCACACGCGCGAAGCTCCGGCGCACGACGTCCTCCCAGGTCTTGCCATGCGTGTGCTCGATCAACCGGGCCATGACCTCGGTGTCGAGAGCAGTGTCGAATGTCGCGCCCTCTTCCTCGAGCTGCACGCGCAGCGCTTGGGCGTTCAACAGGTTGCCGTTGTGGGCGATCGCACCAGGGCCGAGGGTCGGATGGTGAAATGGCAGGGGATGAGCGTTCTCCGCACGGCTGGCGCCCGTGGTGGAGTAGCGCGTGTGGCCGAGAGCGAGCATTGAGCCCTCCCCCATCTCCTTGACATGCGCTGCCGAAAAGACCTGCGCGACCAGGCCCATGCCACGATGGACGCGCACGGATGTGCCGTCCGATACGGCGATCCCGGCCGATTCCTGGCCGCGATGTTGAAGCGCGAATAGTCCAAAGTAGGTGAGGTTGGCGACGTCTACGCCGTGCTTCGCGCAGATCCCGAATACGCCACACATTCGTGCTTAGACCACCCCGCCTTCCCAAGCCTGGCGCAAGTCGGCCAGGGAGACCTTGAATTGGCCCTCGAACTCGATCCAGTCGCCGCCAGTTAGGCCCAGCAGCGAGATCTCGACGTGATGGCGTCGCGCGATCGACTGCAGCTCAGGCATCGCACGCGAAGGGACGCTGACCACAAAACGGCTTGGCGACTCGCCGAAGAACGCAGCGTCGAGCCGCAGCTGCGATTCCGGCCGGATGGCCGGGCAGCGAACACCGATGTCCCCGATCAGGCATGACTCCGCGAGGGCGACAAGCATGCCTCCCTCTGCGCAGTCGTGGGCCGAATGGAGGTAGCCGCTGTCCGCCGCGGCCAGGATGACGCGGTGCACCGCTCTTTCGAGGGAGAGGTCGAGAGCGGGCGGCCGGCCGGCCACCAGGCCGTGCTCGACTTTGAGGTACTCACTGCCTCCCAGGTCGTTGTGGCTCGAGCCGACGAGCAGGACGAAGTCGCCCTCGGCACGCAGCCCGGCGCCGATTCGCTTTCCATAGTCCTTGATGAGACCGATCATCCCGACCACCGGCGTGGGATAGATCGGCGATTGGCCTGACGCGTCGTTGTACAGGCTGACGTTGCCGCTGACGATCGGGACCTCCAGTGCGCGGCAGGCGTGCGCCAGGCCGGCGACCGTCTCCTCCAGCTCCCAGTACACCTCGGGCCGGTCGGGGTTCGCGAGGTTGAGGCAGTCGGTGACTGCGAGTGGCCGCGCACCAGTCGCGACGATGTTCCGCGCGGCCTCGGCGACCGCCAGCTGGGCGCCCAGATCGGGGTCCAGGTGGCAGAACCGAGAGTTGCAGTCGGTCGTCATCGCGAGGCCGAGCCGGGTCCCCTTCACGCGCAGCATCGCCGCGTCCCCGCCAGGGGCCGTCACCGTCGCGTCGCCGACCATGTGGTCATAGCGGCGGTATACGCCGCGGCGGCTGGTGAGGTTGGGGCTCGCCAGCAGGCGGAGCAGCGTAGCGCCCGGATCGACGAGTGGACTGAGCGAGTCGACGTCGAGCGCCCGCGCCGGCTTCGGCGCGACGCCGACTAGGCGGCGCGGCGGAGCGCCATCGGTCAGCAGGTCCACCGGCAGACGAGCCACCTCTCGCCGTCCATCGACCACGGTCAGGAAGCCGTCGTCGGTGACCTCTCCGATCACCGCCGAGGTCAGGTCCCACGACCCCAGGATGCTCTCCACCTCAGCCTCGCGGCCGCGCTCGACGACCACGAGCATGCGCTCCTGGGACTCGGACAGCATCACGTCGTACGGCTTCATGCCACGTTCCCGCAGGGGGACAAGTGACACGTCGATGCGCGCTCCCGCGCCCGGCACCCGTGCCGCGGACTCGGCCACCGACGAGGTCAAGCCCGCGGCGCCAAGGTCCTGGATCGCGACGACCGCGGTGCTGTGCGCCAGGTCCATGCAGGCTTCGAGAAGGCACTTCTCCAGGAACGGGTTCGCGACCTGGACCGCCGGCCTCCGATCCGAGCTGCGGTCGTCGAGCTCGACCGAGGCGAATGAGGCACCGTGGATGCCATCCCGGCCGGTTTCCGCTCCGACCAGCATCAGGCTGTTGCCGGTGCCCTCGGCGCGCGCCCTCATCAACCTGTCGACCCTGACCAGGCCGACGCACATCGCGTTGACCAATGGATTCTGCGCGTAGCAGTCGTCGAAATACACCTCGCCGCCGACGGTCGGGATTCCAATGCAGTTCCCGTAGCCGCCGATGCCGGCGACGACTCCCTCGAAGTGGTGCCGCGACTCGGGCAGCGGACCGAAGCGCAGCGAGTCCAGCAGGGCGATCTGCCGCGCGCCCATCGCGATGACGTCGCGGATGATGCCGCCGACTCCGGTCGCCGCCCCCTGATACGGCTCGATCGCCGACGGGTGGTTGTGCGACTCGATCTTGAAGACCGCGGCCCACCCTTCGCCGATGCTCACCGCGCCGGCGTTCTCGCCCGGGCCCTGGACCACCGCCGGGCCGATCGAGGGCAGGTGGCGCAGCAGCGCTTTCGAGCTCTTGTACGAGCAGTGCTCCGACCAAAGAACGCCGAGCATGCCGAGCTCGAGTTCATTGGGCGGCCTTTTCAGCTGCTCGACGATCGCTCGGTACTCCTCGGGGGTGAGCGCGACCTCTCGGAGCCGCCGCTCGTCAACCATCTCTACGTTCAAGAGACAAGGGCCTTCAGCGCGTTCTCCGCCACCGATCTGAAGAGCTTCAGACCATCTGTACCGCCCAACTCCGGCTCGGCGCATCGCTCCGGGTGGGGCATCATCCCCAGCACATTCCCGCGCACGTTGACGATCCCGGCGATGTTGTGCAGAGAGCCGTTCGGGTTCGCGCCTGGCACGACCCTGCCGGCGGCGTCGCAGTACCGGAACACGACCTGGCCGCGCTGCTCGAGACGCGAAAGCGTCGCAGGATCGGCGAAGTAGTTGCCCTCGCCGTGAGAGATCGGTACGCGGATCACCTCGCGCTCCTCGCACTTCATCGTGAAAGGTAGATCGGTTCGCTCCACGACCAGGCTCGTCCACTGGCAGCGGTACTCGAGCGACGAGTTCCGGATCAGTGCCCCGGGCAGCAGGCCCGCTTCGCACAGGATCTGGAAGCCGTTGCAGATTCCCCACACCAGGCAGCCGCGGTCGGCGAACTGTCCGATCTTCTCCATCACCGGGGTGAATCGCGCGATCGCGCCCGTGCGCAGGTAATCGCCATAGGCAAAACCTCCCGGGAGGATCACGCAATCGCATCCTTTGAGGTCCGCGTCCTTGTGCCAGAGATAGACGAGCTCGGCACCGACCACCTGGTCGATCACCCAACCACAATCGCGATCCGACCAGGTCCCGGGGAAAACGACGACGCCGAACTTCATCTGCGGCGATGCCCGTCCGTGACGATCTCGAGATGAAAGTCCTCGATCACGTGGTTGGCGAGCAGCTGGCGGCACATCGCCTCGACGCGCTCGCGCGCCTCGTGCTCGCTGGGTGCCTCAAGGCTCAACTCGATGTATTTGCCAACCCGGACGTCGGATACCTCCTGGAATCCGAGAGATGCGAGCCCTTGCCTGACAGTGATGCCCTGCGGGTCGTTGACCACCGGTTTGGGCGTGATGATGATCTTCGCGATCAGACTCACGGCCGCAGACCTCGACGAGAGATTCGGTGCACAGCCGGCCAAGAGGCCAGGCGCGGCCGAGCACCGGACCGAGCACATCTGCAAACGAGTAAGCGAGGAACGGAGGGCGCGACGGCGCAGATGGGCCGCATCGGCACCGAAGACCCGTCGAGGGGACCCGGGCGGGATTCTGTCAAGGCTCGTTCCTGGGCTTGGGTGGAAACAGGGGTTTGCCGACGAGGCGCTGATACGCGGTGAGGTAGCGCTCGCGCGTCTGGGCCACGATCTCGCTCGGCAGCTTTGGTGGTTCGGATTCCTTGTCCCAACCGGATTGCGTGAGCCAATCACGGACGAACTGCTTGTCGTAGGAGTCGGGCGAGACGCCGACCTGGTACGTGGCCGCATCCCAATACCGCGAGCTGTCCGGCGTCAGCGCCTCGTCGATGAGGATCAGGTCGTCGCCGATGAGCCCGAACTCGAACTTGGTGTCCGCGAGGATCAGGCCGCGCCGAGCCGACAGGTCAGAAGCAAATTTGTAGAGCTCCAGGCTCGCGTCACGCAGCTTGGTGGCAAGGTCGTCGCCGAGCTCCTTCTTCAAAACCCCGAAAGTGATGTTCTCGTCATGTCCGGTCTCGGCTTTCGTCGCCGGCGAGAAGACGGGATACGCGAGCCTTTCGCTCTGCCGCAGGCCGGGAGGCATTGCCTCGCCCGCGAGCGTATGTGAGTCTTGGTACTCACTCCATGCGCTGCCCGCGAGATAGCCGCGCACCACGCACTCGAAATCGATTCGCTTGGCTTTGCGAACGATCATGAACCGGCCGGCGAGCTCTTCTCGATGCTCTTTGAGCGCAGGCGGCAGGTCAGGCACCATGCCCGAGATCAAGTGATTCTGCTGGAAGGTGTCGGTCTGCGAGAACCAGAACACTGAGAGCTGCGTGAGCACCTTACCCCGATCGGGTATGCCGGTCGGCAGCACGTGGTCGAACGCCGACAGGCGGTCCGTCGCGACCATCAGCAGCCTTTCCGGCCCGAGCTCATACGTGTCGCGCACCTTGCCTCGCGCGAAGAGCTTGAGCGGAAGGTCGGTGTCGATCAGCGCGGGCCCAGCGATCACGGGAGGGGCACTCGCCGGGATCGCCTGATCATTTCGCGGTCACCCCCAACCCAAGACGCTGGTAGGCGAGCTCGGTGTGCTCCAGGCCGGCCCAAGGATCAAAAACGCCATCCAGCTTGGAGCCTACTCTGCCGGTCACGTCCTTGTTTTGTTCGATCAGCGCGCGGAAGCCAGGGCCGGCACCCTCCATCGCCTGCATCGCGGCCTTCTGCACGATCAGATACGCCTCCTCTCGGGACATGCCGGCGTCGACCAGGGCGAGCAGCAGCCGCTGCGAGAAGACGACGCCGCCCGCAAACTGAAGATTGGCCAGCATTCGATCAGGCCGCACCTCCAGGCCACGAAGGACCTTGGCCATCTCCAGCGCCATATAGTCCACAGCGGCGCAGGCGTCGGGGAAGATCACGCGCTCGGCCGACGAGTGGCTGATATCGCGTTCGTGCCACAGCGCTGTGTTCTCAAGCGCGGTGACAAGGTGACCGCGCACGACGCGCGCCAGCCCGCACACGCGCTCCGTCAACACGGGGTTGCGCTTGTGTGGCATCGCCGAGCTGCCTTTCTGCTCTTTGCCAAAAGGTTCGAACGCCTCGCCGACCTCGCTTCGCTGAAGATGGCGAATCTCTGTGGCTATGCGCTCGAGGGTCCCGCCGGCGAGCGCGAGCGCCGCCATGTAGCCGGCGTGCCGGTCGCGCGCGACGACCTGCGTAGACACCTCGTCGACTCTGATTCCGAGCGCGCTGCAGACGTACTCTTCGACCCTGGGATCAATCGTCGCGTGCGTACCCACCGCGCCGCTCACCCGACCCACGCCGGAGTCCTGCGCGGCCTGCTCCAGGCGCGCGATCGATCGATCAAGCTCCGCGACCCAACCGGCCACCTTGAACCCGAAGGTGATGGGCTCGGCGACGATGCCATGCGTGCGCCCGGCCATCAATGTCCGGCGGTGGCGGATCGCCAGATCCGCGGCGGCTTCTCGGACGGCGCGCAGGTCGCCCGCGATGATGCGAGCCGACTCGACCATCTGCACGGCCATCGCGGTGTCGTTGAGGTCCTGGCTGGTCATCCCGAGGTGGACGTAGCGCGCTTCCGGCTGCCCGATCGACTCGTTGACGACGGTGAGAAACGCGATCACGTCGTGGCCGACGCGTGACTCGACCTCGGCGATCCTGGTGGCGTCGAAGGTCGCCTGCCTGATCTTGGGGAGGGCCGAATCCGGGATGCGTTCGAGCTTGGCCCATGCCTCACAGGCCAAGATCTCAATCCGCAGCCAAAGCTCCAACCGGTGCTGGTCGGACCAGACCGCCCGAAGGGCAGGCGGCGAGTATCGCTCGATCAAGGGCGCCGGCTCCCAGTTAGCAATCGGGGACGGCATGAATTATAAGGGTCCAATGGCCGGACCACATGTTGCGAGCCTGGTCTGGCCAGGCCCAACATGCTGTGGCGATCGATGGCCGTCGATAGGTTTTCGGCGCTCGGCTTGATAATCGAAGACTTCATGGCCGGACTCCGTAACCACTCCCGATGGCTCCCCGTTTGAAACCGCACAGGCTGAACGGCCAGTGAGCGACCCGTACCGCGACGAGGAGCGAGAGCTCGTGGAGCGCGCTCAACGGGACCCCCGCCAGTTCGGGGCGCTCTACGACCGGCACTTTCAGCAGATCTATCGATTCGTGTATTCAAGAGTGAGGGAGCAAACCGCGGCAGAGGACGTCACTTCCGAAGTCTTCATGAAGGCTCTGAAGGCCATGCCCCGATACCAGGACACGGGGCGGCCCTTTGCTGCGTGGCTGTACCAGATCGCGGTCAACGCGATCGCCGATCGCTACAGGACGCAGCATCCCGCGCAGCCGCTGGACGATTTCCACGACCTCTCAGTCGCCGGCCCTGCGCTCGAGGACCTGGCCGCCCACCGCGACGAGATCCGCCGCATCTGGACGCTGGTCGACGCTCTGCCTGTCCAGCAGCGGACCGCCCTGGTGCTCAAGTTCCAGGAGGACATGAAGATCGAGGACATCGCGGTCGCCATGGGCAAGTCTTCGGGCGCCGTCAAGCTCCTGATCCACCGGGGCGTGAGCAAGCTTCGCGAAGACGCCGAAGAGCTGAGGCCGGTGGAATGAGCTGGCACCACGACCCTGAGCTGAACGATCTCCTGCAGGACGACGAGCTGCGCCGCCTGGCGACGCTGCTGAGCTCGGCCCATCGCCCCGAACCGCCTGTCGACGACGCCTTCCGCTCCGGCCTGCGCCGGCAGCTGATGCACCAGGCGTGGTCGATGAGCGAGGGCCGCGACTCGTGGTTCCGCCGAGCGTTCGCCCCGCCCGGACTGGCCTGGCTCGGGGCGGCGGCGGGCGTGGTGCTGATCGCGTCTGTCGCCACGTACATGGCGCTCGAGCCCGCCGGCGGCCTGACTCAGCTGGTCGTCAGCAGCTCGCTCGACGGGAGCAAGGCGGTCGCCTTGCAGCAACCGATCCTCGTCTCATTCAACCAGCAGATGGATCACCCGTCCACAGAGGCCGCGGTCCAGATCACCCCTGCCACAACAGTCACGTTCTCATGGGCTTCGAACGACCTGTACGTGCAGCCTGCGAACGGCAACCTAGCGCCGAACACGCAGTACCAGGTCACGATCGGGCCGGGAGCCAAGACGGCGGCGGGCGTGAAATTGGCGGCCCCGCAGACGATCACATTCGTCACGCAACCACCCCCGGCGCCCACCCCGTCCCCATCACCGAAGCCGTCACCGAGCACAGGCAGCTCGCCTCTGGGCGAGAAGGCGCTCGCGCCCGTCGGGACGGCCTTCGCGCAGGTGCAGTGGGCGGCCGACTCGTCCGCGATCTACTTCGTCACCGCAGACGGAGCGCTGGACCTGGTCGCAGCCAAGGGCGGGGACGTGACCGTGATCGCGCCGGACGGGGTCTCGTCCCCGGCGATATCCCCCGCGGGCGATCGCCTCGCGTACATTCGCGCGGGAAAGGTCGAGGTCCTCACCTTCGCCGCCGGGACCACCCAGGAGCTCGCCCCCACGCCTGCACCGACGCTCCTTGGCTGGGCCAAGGACAAGCTGATCTGGGCGGCGGCCGACGGCATGTACAAGCAGGGCGACCAAGCCCCCACGCAGCTGGCGCCGCTGCCCGGCACACCTTCCGTCAACGTGCTGTCCATCTCTCCGGACGGAACTCATGCCGTCTATTTGCAGGACGTTTCGCTCTTCGTCCTGGATCTCGGTACCGGCAAGAGCGCGCCACTTGGGCAGTCGGGTTCCAGCTTCCTCGGCTGGTCGCCGGACGGTACAGAGCTGATGTACTCCTCCGGGGCCTCCATCACCGTATCGGATCCGCTCGGCAACTCGATCGGGACACTGCCGGGCGGTGAGCCGAGCTGGTCCGCGCAGGGCGCGATCTTGCTCGGGTCCGACACCGACCTCAACCAGGTGCACCCCGACGGCACCGGTTTGACGAGGCTCGGGAACGGCACATATCACCTCCCCGAGTGGGCGCCGAACGGCTCGGCCTTCACCTTCTTCCGCGGCGGCCAGCTCTGGAGCGCGACCGCGCCGGCCATGGCGCCGGAACCCAGCGTCCTCGACCAGGCTGCCTCCGTCGTCAACACGTTCATGCAAGCGCGACTCAAAAACCAGGCGGACCAGGCGGGCGCGTTGCTGGATGCCAACGGCAAGCAGGCGTACTCGACGGGCGGTCTCAGCCTGACGATCAGCGGCGACCCCACCTTCTCTCGGTATTACGTCCTCACCCAGGAGATCACTGGAGCTCAGCCGGACAGCGCGCGATTCGTAGTGCGCGTGGTGCTCACACATGGCAAGATCGACGTGAGCGACTTCGAGGAGACGCTGACCCTGGTCCGGGATAGCACTACGAACCTGTTCTTCATCGACCGGGCCACCGCGGGACCCCACCGGGACCTGGGCAAGGGCGCAGAGGTCGTGGGAGTGGTGGTGGCGCCGGACACGATCCAGGTCACCTTCGACAGCGACCTGGACCCGGGCACCGTCACCGACGGCGTCGTTGTTCTCGACGCCAAGGGCAAGCCCGTCGACACCACCGTCACCTACTCCGACAAGACGGTGAGCATCACCGGGCTGACCCTCAAGTCCGGAACGCATTACGAACTCGTCGTGATGACCAGCGTGCGTGACGTCCTTGGGCACAACGTTGCGGCTGAGTACGACCTCGACATCGTCGGCCCTGCGGGGGCGAACCACCGGCAGGACCAGCACAACGGAGTCACGGTGACGGTGAGCCCAAGCCCGACAACGACACCGACGTCGGTCGCGACCGCTTCGCCTGCCGGCTAGACCGAAGTTCCTGAGGTTCGGCGAGACCGATTGAACTCGGAGTTGGTGTGCATCTTCTGGCTACAACGAGGCGGTTAGGCCGAGCAGTTGAAGAGCTCGATTCTGCAGATGCGTGGGGTTGG